>NZ_JACAPZ010000038.1:0-42709 GCF_013385475.1 Pseudomonas sp. G5001 | reverse complement strand
ACCACGAGATTCCATCGGTCGCCAAAAAGGCTGCCTGGGGCTTGAAGTACACCCGTTCGATCTCCGATCCGAAGTTCGAAACCGGCACCGTTGAGACTGATAAAGAGCTGCTGCGCAACCTGGTGGCGTACTACTGCGTACTGGAAGGTATCTTCTTCTACTGCGGCTTCACCCAGATCCTGTCCATGGGCCGTCGCAACAAAATGACCGGCGTGGCGGAACAGTTCCAGTACATCCTGCGGGATGAGTCGATGCACCTGAACTTCGGCATCGATGTGATCAACCAGATCAAAATCGAAAACCCGCACTTGTGGGATGCCGAGATGAAGGAAGAAGCGACCCAGATGATCCTGCAAGGGACTCAGCTGGAGATTGAATACGCGCGTGACACCATGCCACGCGGCGTACTCGGCATGAACGCCGCGATGATGGAGGACTACCTCAAGTTCATCGCGAACCGTCGTCTGTCGCAGATTGGGTTGAAGGAAGAGTATCCAGGGACGACTAACCCATTCCCGTGGATGAGCGAGATCATGGACTTGAAGAAAGAGAAGAACTTCTTCGAGACCCGTGTGATCGAGTACCAGACTGGCGGCGCGCTGAGCTGGGATTGATTTAAAGCGGCCCCTTCGGGGGCCGTGTTGTTTCACCTGTCGATGTTTTTTTATGCCCAATCAAACCATCAAGACCCCCTGCGTCGGCCTGTGCTCCACCGTCTACGGAGACCTGGTATGCCGGGGCTGCAAGCGCTATCACCATGAAGTGATTCAGTGGAACGGCTACAACGCCGAGGAGAAACAGGCGGTGTGGCTGCGCCTGGAACAACTGCTGGTGCAGGTGATGACCAGCAAGCTGCAGGTGCTGGACCCGCAGCGCCTGCGCCAGCAACTGGAAGATCGCAAGATCCGCTTTGTGCCCCACCAGTCGCCGTATTGCTGGGCGTACCAGTTGATTGCCCGGGGCGCGCGGGTGATTTCGAAGCTGGATGCGTATGGGTTGGCGCTGTTGCCGGAGTTTCGCGAGCGCAATCTGGCAGATTTGCGGGATGCGATTGACCGGGAGTTTTTCCTGTTGTCCGAGGCGCATTACGAGCGGTATATCGCGCCGGGGTTTCTGCGGGAATCGTTTGGGGCGCCGTTGATAGCCAGTATTTAGACAACCACACAGAACCAGTGTGGGAGCGGGCTTGCTCGCGAAAGCGGTGTATCAGTTGCCGGATATATTGACTGACACACCGCATTCGCGAGCAAGCCCGCTCCCACATTTAGATCTTTGTCGCTCAGGAGGTCCAGGACGGCTCGCGATCGGTCTGCACCCCATAACGCTCTATCGCCTGCTGGCAAACCTGCTTGTCCAGACTCCCCTGCTCCACCAATGCCGTCAGCGCCGCCAGCACGATGTGATGGCGGTCCACCTCGAAGAAATCCCGCAACGCCGCCCGGGTATCGCTGCGACCAAAGCCATCCGTCCCCAGCACGGTGTAAGCCGAATCCACGTATGACCCAATCATCTGCGGCACCGCCCTTACATAGTCAGATACCGCCACCACCGGCGCGCCCTTGGGCAAACACTCCGCCAGGTGGCTGCGCCGCGCCGGCTGTTGCGGATGCAGGCGGTTCCAGCGTTCCACGTCACGGGCGTCCCGGGCCAGTTCGCTGAAGCTGGTGACACTGAACACTTCAGCGTCAACCTGCCAATCCTCCGCCAACAATTGCGCCGCTGCCTGGGCTTCGCGCACCAGCGTGCCGGAGCCGAGCAACCGGACCATGCCGCCAGGCTGCCCGCTCAGCCGGTACATGCCTTTGATGATCGCCGCTTCGACGCCTTCCGGCAGGCTCGGCTGCGGGTAGTTTTCGTTCATCAGCGTCACGTAGTAGAACTCGTCCACATCGTGCTCCAGCATCTGGCGCATGCCATGGTCGAGGATCACCGCAAACTCGCCGGCAAACGCCGGGTCGTAGGCGCGGCAATTGGGCACGGTGGCGGCCATCAGGTGGCTGCTGCCGTCCTGGTGCTGCAAGCCTTCGCCACCCAGGGTGGTGCGCCCGGCAGTGGCGCCCAGCAGGAAACCTCGGGCACGCTGGTCGGCGGCGGCCCAGATCAGGTCACCCACGCGCTGGAAACCGAACATCGAGTAGTAGATGTAAAACGGCAGCATCCGCAGGCCATGCACCGAATAACTGGTGGCCGCCGCGACCCAGGAACTGATGGCGCTGGCTTCGCTGATGCCTTCTTCAAGGATCTGCCCGTCGGTGGCTTCGCGGTAGCTGAGGATCGAGCCGATGTCTTCGGGCTCGTAGCGCTGGCCGACGCTGGAATAGATGCCGATCTGCTTGAACAGGTTGGCCATGCCGAAGGTGCGCGCTTCGTCGGCGACGATGGGCACGATGCGCGGGCCGAGGGCCTTGTCCTTGAGCAGATTGGTGAGCATGCGCACAAAGGCCATGGTGGTGGACATTTCCTTGCCCTCCGCCTGGGTGGCAAACGCGCCGTAGCCCGACACCGGCGGGACACTCACGGTGGGCGCCTGCTGGCCACGGCTCGGCACATACCCGCCGAGGGTGGCGCGGCGCTGGTGCAAGTAGCGCATTTCAAGGCTGTCTTCAGTCGGTTTGTAGAAGCTCAGGGATTCGGCCTGTTCATCCGACAGCGGCAACTGGAAGCGATTGCGGAAGGCGATCAAGGCCTCGCGGTCGAGCTTCTTCTGCTGGTGGGTGGTCATCTTGCCCTGCCCGGCCTCGCCCATGCCAAAGCCCTTTTTGGTCTGGGCCAGGATCACCGTGGGTTTGCCGGCGACCCGGCGCGCCGCGTGATAGGCCGCGTGGATCTTGACCATGTCATGGCCGCCACGCTTGAGCCGGTCGATCTGCTCGTCGCTCAGGCCCTCGACCAGTTTGGACAGCGCCTCGCTCTGGCCGAAGAAATGTTCGCGGTTGTAGGCGCCGTCCTTGGCGGCGAAAGTCTGGAATTGCCCGTCCACCGTCTGCGACAGGGTGCGCGCCAGCTCGCCGTCGGTGTCCTTGGCCAGCAAGGCGTCCCAGTCCGAGCCCCAGACCAGCTTGATCACGTTCCAGCCGGCACCGGCGAACAACGCCTCCAGCTCGTCGATAATTCGCCCGTTGCCACGCACCGGGCCGTCGAGCCGTTGCAGGTTGCAGTTGACCACCCAGGTCAGGTTGTCCAGGCCTTCACGGGCGGCCAGGGTGAGGGCCGACATGCTTTCCGGTTCGTCCATCTCGCCGTCGCCGAATACGCCCCATACGTGGCGGTCGGTGGTGTCCTGCAAGCCGCGGTGTTGCAGGTAGCGCATGAACCGCGCCTGGAAAATCGAGCTGATGGGGCCAATGCCCATGGACCCGGTGGGAAATTGCCAGAAGTCCGGCATCAACCACGGATGGGGATAGCTGGACAAACCTCGGGCGCCCGCCTTGCCGGCACCGATTTCCTGGCGATAGTGGGCCAGGTCGGCCTCGCTCAGGCGCCCTTCAAGGAAGGCGCGAGCATAGATGCCGGGGGCGGAATGCGGCTGGTAGAACACCAGATCGCCGCCAAAACTGTCGTTGCGGGCACGGAAAAAGTGGTTGAAGCCCACCTCGAACAAATCCGCCGCGCTGGCGTAGCTGGCGATATGCCCGCCCAGTTCGCCATAGGCCTGGTTGGCGCGCACCACCATGGCCAGGGCGTTCCAGCGCACCACTGAGGCCAAGCGTTCTTCGGTGGCCAGGTCTCCGGGAAACGGCGGTTGCTGCTCCACGGCGATGCTATTGATGTAGGGCGTGCCATGCCGGGGTTTCCAGGCGATGTGCGGCGCGCCGCCGGCATCCGCCAGCATGTCGAGGATCTCCCGTGCGCGCGCCGCGCCGGCGTTGGCCATCAGGGAGGCCAGGGCATCGCGCCATTCGGCCAGTTCTTCCTGGTCCATCGCTGTCTGACTCACTGCACTCGCGAAACCGTTCATGGGCACCTCCGGGCTTTTTTTCCAGTTTATGTCGGTGCCAAGGGATTTTTTGACTGTTGTGCGCCGCCTCTCGGGGACTTTTGAGCATAAATCACTGCCAATCAGCAAATTCAAAGCACGTTGTGCTTCAACTCCCGAACACCCCGCAATTGTGTTTAAAATGCCGCCCGCTCAATGACCGACGTTGCCCGATGAACCCAGACGCACTCGCCACCCTGCACACCCATTTGCTGAACGCCCTGCAAACCGTCCCCGCCGAGACCCGGCGCCTGTTTCACGGGCGTGGCCGCTGCTGGCCGGGCCTGGAGCAACTGACGGTGGACTGGCTGCAAGGCGTGGTGCTGGTCTCGCTGTTCAAGGAGCCAGAAGCCACGGAGCTTGAGGCCTTGAAGCAGATGCTGGTGCAGATCGACTGGCGGTCATTCGGCGCCCATACCGTGGCGCTGCAACACCGCTACCTGCCGCAAAGCACCACCGAATGGCTGCTGGGCGAGGTGGTCGACGAACTGACCATCACCGAAGGCGGCCTGCGCTACCTGATCGACCTGGGCAAAAAGCAGAACAGTGGGCTGTTCCTCGACATGCGTTACGGCCGCAACTGGGTACGCGAACAGGCTCATGGCCTGCGGGTGCTGAACCTGTTCGCCTACACCTGTGGTTTCTCCGTGGCGGCCATCGAAGGCGGCGCCGAGCATGTGGTGAACCTGGACATGGCCCGAGGCGCCCTGAGCCGTGGTCGTGACAATCACCGCCTGAACGGCCACGACCTGAGCAAGGTGACGTTCCTCGGCCACGACCTGTTCAAGTCGTGGGCCAAGGTCACCAACAGCGGCCCGTACGACCTGGTGATCATCGACCCGCCCTCGTTCCAGAAAGGCAGTTTCCTTTTGACCAAGGACTACCAGCGGGTGCTGCGTCGCCTGCCGGACTTGCTCACGGCCCAGGGTACGGTGCTGGCGTGCATGAACGACCCGGCGTTCGGCGAAGACTTCCTGATCGACGGCGTAACCCGCGAAGCGCCTGGCCTGCGCTTTGACCAGCGGCTGGAAAACCCGCCGGAATTCCCCGATATCGACCCGCAAAGCGGATTAAAGGCACTGGTGTTTCGCCAAGGCTGATGCCGAAACGTCCTGCGCTTGCTACGCTTAACCTACGCCGGGTGGTGAACCTTATCCCACCCTTCCCGGTCGATACCTGCACACTCTGGCCAGATTCGACGGTGCTACCCCGTCGGCTGCCCTGTTTCACCTTTTGGAGAACGCCCCTGTGATATCGACCCTGCATGTAGCCCGTCTCAAGGCCTGGGGCGCCCATGGTTTTACCGCCACCGGTGTAGTACTGGCCTTCCTGGCCACCCTGGCACTGCTCGACAACCAGCCCAAGGCTTGCCTGCTGTGGCTGGGCCTGGCCTTGATCGTCGATGGGGTCGACGGCTCTCTCGCGCGACGGGTGAATGTGCAAACAGTGCTGCCAAGCTTCGATGGCTCGGTATTGGACCTGGTGATTGATTACCTGACGTACGTGTTTATTCCGGCGCTGTTTATCTATCGCTATATCGCCCTGCCGGACTTCACCCCGTTGTTTACGGTGTCGGTGATTCTGGTGTCGTCGCTGTTCTGCTTCTGCAACGTCAACATGAAGAGCAAGGACAACTACTTCGTCGGCTTCCCCGCCGCATGGAACGTGGTGGCGCTGTGCGTCTATATCATCCAGCCGGAAGCCTGGGTCACCTTGCTCACCGTGATCGGCCTGGCGTTGCTGACCGTGACGCCGATGAAGTTCCTGCACCCTTTCCGGGTCAAGCGCTTCATGCCGATCAATATTGCCGTGACCACCATCTGGTTGCTGTGCAGCCTGCTGCTGGTGATCGACTTCCCGTACACCAATCGCCTGACCCTGGGCCTGTGGTTGCTGATGTCGGCGTACTTCCTGGGGATCTGCATCTGGCGGACCGCACTGGAGTGGGTCGAAACACATAAATAGCCAAGCGGGCACGGTTGAAATGTGGGATCGGGCTTGCTCGCGAATGCGGTGGATCAGCCACTCTATCCGGTGACTGACACTGCGCATTCGCGAGCAAGCCCGCTCCCACATTTGGATCGCCTCGACCCAGGGTTATGGGTAAGATACCGGCCTTTCGCGCAGCCCTTGCTGCGCCCTGCCGACTAAGTCTTGCCCATGCCTTTCGAACTCAGCGTTGACCTCACCACCCTGGCGATCCTCGCCGTGGTTGCCTTTATCGCCGGTTTCATCGACGCCATCGCCGGCGGTGGCGGCCTGCTCACCACGCCCGCCCTGCTGACCGCCGGCATGCCGCCCCACCTGGTGCTGGGCACCAACAAGCTCAGTTCCACCTTCGGCTCGGCCACTGCCAGCTTTACCTTCTACCGGCGCAAGCTGTTTCATCCGCGCCAGTGGGTGCATGCCATCGTCGGCACCCTGGTCGGTGCACTCACCGGCGCGGTCGTGGCCCATTACCTGCCGGCAGAAACCCTGAACAAGATGCTCCCGGTGATTGTGTTCGGCTGCGGTTTGTATTTGCTGTTCGGCGGCACGCCCAAGGCGGCGCTGGACAACGACGCACCGATCAAGAAGAAATGGCAGTCCACCCAGGGCTTTGGCCTGGGTTTCTACGACGGCGTCGCCGGCCCGGGCACCGGGGCCTTCTGGACCGTGAGTACCATGCTGTTGCACCCCATCGACCTGGTAAAGGCCAGCGGCGTGGCGCGCAGCATGAACTTCGTCAGCAACGCGGCGGCGCTGACGGTGTTCATTTTCAATGGCTCGGTAGACTGGATTGTCGGCCTGTGCATGGGCGTGTCGGTGATGTGCGGCGCTTTTTTTGGCGCACGCAGCGCCATCAGCGGCGGCGCCAAGTTCATTCGCCCGGTGTTCATCACCGTGGTGCTCGGCCTGACGGTGCGCCTAGCCTGGCAGCACTGGTTCAGCGTGACCTAGGCGACGGGCCAGGTAGAGGTCGATCAGGTAGCGCGCAATCGAGCGCGACGCCGGCAACGGCGGCAGTTCATGGATGTTGAACCACTGCGCGTCTTCGATCTCGTCAGCCTGGGGCACAATGTCGCCGCCGGCGTACTCGGCGTGAAAGCCCAGCATCATCGAGTGCGGGAACGGCCAGCACTGGCTGCCCATGTACTGGATGTTCTTGACCTCCACCTGCACTTCTTCACGCACCTCGCGAATCAGGCAGTCCTCGGCAGACTCACCCGGCTCGGCAAACCCCGCCAGGGTACTGTAGACCCCCGTGACAAAGCGCGGCGAGCGGGCCAGCAGGATCTCGTCGCCACGGGTCACCAGCACGATCATGCTTGGCGAGATACGCGGGTAGCTGCGCAGGTCACAGGCCTGGCAGAACATCGCCCGCTCCCGCGGCACCTGCACCATCGCCTGGCCGCAACTGCCGCAAAAACGATGCTCCCGGGCCCAGGTGCCGATTTGCGCGGCGTAGCCCAGGACTTTGTACAGCGTGTGATCGCCCTGCAGCATGAATGCCCGCAGGCCCTGCCAGCCGCAGCCCGGAACGTCGGCGGGGCTGTTGAGTTCCAGCAGGTACACCGGCTCGCCGTCCAGGTGGCCGATGCCATGCTCGGCGAACACCGAGAGGTCCTGGCGCTTGAGCCACTCCCGGGGAAACAGCGGGCCGTTCTGGTCGTGTAAAAAGCCTTCACGGCTGCGGGCCACGGCCCAGCCGCCCGGGGCGTCGTTGTCCAGCAGCGTTGTGGTAATCCAGCCTGGGGTCATGTTCAGTCAATCCACGAAGTCGGGTTTCTGCTTGCTCATATGGGCCGCGATGGCCACGCGCAGGTCGTTGGATTGCAACATAGCTGAGTTCCAGGTGGCAACGTATTCCAAACCGTCATTGATCGTGTGGTCACGCATGTAGCTGATCATCGCCTTGGTGCCGGTGACCGCGATCGGCGATTTGGCGGCGATTTCCCGGGCGATTTCCAGCACGCCGGCCAGCAGGCTCTGGTGATCGCTGTACACCCGATTTACCAGGCCGATGCTGCGCGCCTCTTCGGCGCCGAACTGGCGGCCGGTGTAGGCCAGCTCGCGCAGCATGCCATCGCCGACGATGCGCGGCAGGCGTTGCAGGGTGCCGACGTCGGCGGCCATGCCGATGTCGATTTCCTTGATGGAGAATTGCGCATCTTCGGCGGCGTAACGCATGTCACAGGCGCTGATCAGGTCGATGGCGCCGCCGATGCAGTAGCCATGGATCGCCGCGAGTACCGGCTTGCGGCAGTTGTCGACGGCGTTGAAGGAGGCTTGCAGTTCGAGGATCTTGCGCCGCAGCAGGCGCGCGTTGCGGCCCACGTCCTTGCCGAACTCGTTGGCGACCGAGGCCAGCAGCATCAGGTCGATGCCGGAGGAGAAATGCTTGCCGGCGCCGCTGATGACCACGGCTCGCACCGCGTCGGTGTCTTCGACCCATTGGAAGATGTCGATGATCTCGGTCCAGAACGCCGCGTTCATCGCGTTGATCTTTTCCGGGCGATTGAGCTGCACATGGGCGACGTTGCCGCTGAGTTCGACGACAAAGGCTTGGTATTCGGACATGGCAGTGATCCTTGACTGGCGGCTGGAATAGGGGCCGAACTATAACAAGGCACCGCGTGAGGTGGTAAGGCTGTGCAAACGCCAAATTCGGGACTGAAGAACGATGAAGATCAAATGTGGGAGCTGGCTTGCCTGCTCCCACAATGGTTTTGTGGTGTTCTTTAACTCGGCAGCCAGAGCCGGAAGCGTGCACCACCCAATGGTGAAGCCTGGGCCGTCAATGTTCCGCCCTGCGCCTCCAGCGCCCGCCGGCTGATGGCCAATCCCAGGCCAAAACCGCCAGTGGCTCGATCCCGGCTGCGATCCAGCCGGTAGAACGGCTCGAAAATCCGCTCTCGCTGGTCAACCGGAATGCCAATGCCGTCATCATCCACGCAAATCTCGCACCCCCTGGGACACACCTTCACCCCCACCTGAATTCGCCGCTCGCAATACCGCATGGCGTTGCGCAGCAGGTTTTGCAGGGCCCGGGCGGTCAGGCGCGGGTCCAGGGTGAAGCGTTCCACGGCGCAGTCCAGCACCACGTCGATCACGATATCCGGGTTTTCCAGTTCGTCGTCGACGCTGCCCAGGATGCTGTCGATGAACTCATCCAGCACCACTTCCACCCGCTCGGGTGTTTGCGCCGGGTTTTGCAAACGGCTGTAGGAGAGCAGCTCCAGCACCAGCTCATCCAGCTCGCGAATGTGCGCCACCAACCCTTGCAGCCGCTCACGGCTGGCCGCCGGGAGGTCGTCGGACAGCGCCAGGGCCAGGCCGAAGTCCAGGCGCGTCAGCGGCGTACGCAGTTCATGGGAGACGGCATTGAGCAAGTCGCGTTGCTGGTTGAGCAGCTGTTCGATGTCGTTGGCCATGGTGTCGAACACCGCCGCCAGGCTGCCGATGTTGGAGCTGGGCGGGATTTTTGTGCGGGCCGCAAGGTTGCCCTGGCCGAGTTGCGCGGCGGTGCTTTTCAGGCGTTCCAGGTCGCGCCAGTGGGGCCGCAGCCAGAACAGCAGGCATCCCAGCAGCGCCGCGCCGATCAGCACGTTCATGCTCCAGTACAGCAGGTTCATGTCCAGCGGGTCCGGCGGTACCGAGACCTTGACCACCAACTGGTCGTCCAGGGCCGAGCTGACGTCGTCCGCCCAGCCCCACTCGCCCAGGCGAATCACCATCTGGTCTTTTTCCAGCAGGCGCTGTTCTTCAGGGGTGTAGCTGGCGTCCTGGATACGCAGCAGTTGCACCTTCAGCGGCGCGAAATCCGCCGACAGGCGCACGGTGACATTGGCCCACTGCTCCATCGGCACCCGTCGGTACTCCTTGACGATCAGGCTCTGCATGCCTCGGGACTGCTCGATGTTGTAGTTCATGTAACGGTGTTCAAACAGCTGGATCACCGCCCGGGGCACCAGGTAGATCGCGGCGGCAAAGGTGACGATGGTGATCAGGTACAGCCGAATCAGGACGCGAAACATGGCTCAGCATTCCCACTCGGAACGGCTGAACAGGTAGCCCTTGCCCCACACGGTCTTGATCTTGCGCGCCTCGCCCGCGTGGTCGTCGAACTTGCGCCGCAGCTTGGAAATCGCCACGTCCACCGAACGGTCGGTGCCGTTGAACTCGATGCCGCGCAGGCGTTGCAGGATCTGGTCGCGGCTGAGCACTTCGCCGGCATGCCGGGCCAGTACCACCAGCAGGTTGTATTCACCGCTGGACAGCTCAACCGGCTGGCCGCGCCAGGTCACGGTGCGTTCCGACAGGTCGATGCACAGGTTGCCCATCAGGATCTGATCGTTGGCCACCTGGGGTTCGGTGAGGCTGCTGCGGCGCAGCAAGGTTCGCACCCGCGCCAGCAATACCCGCGGCTCGCAGGGTTTGGTGACGTAGTCGTCGGCGCCCATTTCCAGGCCCAACACCTGGTCGTGGCTGTCGTCGCGGGCGGTGAGCATCAGGATCGGCAGCGTGGCCGAGTCGGCCCGCAGCAACCGGCAGACCTGCAGGCCGTCGAGGCCCGGCAGCATCAGGTCGAGAATCACCAGGTCCGGTGGGTTGAGCCGCGCACGCTCACGCACGTGGTCGCCACGGCTGAGCACGCTGACGTGATAGCCGTTGCGTTCCAGGTAACTGGCGATCAATTCGGAGAGCGCGGCGTCGTCTTCCACCAGAAGAATGTTGGGCATGGTATTTCCAAATAATACAATTTCTGAGTAGTACGCAAATCCAATGTGGGAGCGGGCTTGCTCGCGAAGGCGGTGTTTCAGTTAACGCACACGGCGACTGACACACCGCCTTCGCGAGCAAGCCCGCTCCCACATTTGATCTTCGGTATCAGGAAGATCGTGTAAGGTTCGGCGGTTATGAAGGATATACGCCCGCGTGCATCTGTGGGTCGCACCTTACATTTCTTCACACACCACCTACAGAGCTTCACAGCACTGTGGCGGGGGCGCCCGTAGGATGCGCCAGTCAATATTGGGATATGAGCATGTCGAAGAATCTGTTTGCGCCGTTTTGCCTGTTGGCCCTGACACTGGCGTTGAGCGCGTGTGGCAAGTCGGCGGACGACGCCGCCGAGGCGCCGCTGGCCAAGGTGCGGATCGAAACCCTGGAAGCCAAGCCCCTCTCCATCACCAGCGAGTTGAGCGGACGGATTGCCGCGCCACGCATCGCCGAAGTGCGCGCCCGGGTGGCCGGCGTGGTGTTGCAACGGGTGTTCAAGGAAGGCCATGACGTCAAACAGGGCGATGTGCTGTTCCGGATTGACCCGGCGCCGTTCAAGGCCGACCTCGACAGCGCCCAGGCCAGCCTGCGCAAGGCCGAGGCCAATGCATTCCAGGCGCGCCTGCAAGAGCAGCGCTACAGCCAACTGGTGGAAGGCAACGCCATCAGCGGCCAGGAATACGACAACGCCCGCGCCGCCGCCCGGCAAACCGCCGCCGATGTGGCCGCCAACCAGGCCGCCGTGCAGCGCGCCAAATTGAACCTGGGTTATGCCACCGTGACTGCGCCGATTTCCGGTCGGATTGGCCGTGCGCTGGTGACCGAGGGTGCGCTGGTGGGCCAGAACGAAGCCACACCGATGGCGCTGATCCAGCAACTGGACCCGATCCACGCCGACCTGACCCAATCCACCCGCGAGCTGAACGACCTGCGCCGGGCCTTTCGCGCCGGGCACTTGAAGCAAGTCGGCCAGGACCAGGCCAAGGCCACGCTGATCCAGGATGACGGCAGCCTGTATCCGCTGCCGGGCAAGTTGCTGTTCGCCGAGATCAGCGTCGACCCGGGCACCGGGCAGATCATCTTGCGCAGCGAGTTCCCCAACCCGGACCTCGACCTGCTGCCCGGCAGCTTTATCCGCGTGCGCCTGGAGCAAGCCGTCGACCAGCAAGGCATCAGCGTGCCGCAACGGGCGATCACCCGCGACAGCGCCGGGATCCCGATGGTGTTGCTGCTGGACGCCGAGCAAACCGTGAGCCAGCAGCCGGTAGAACTGGGTTCGGTGGTCAATGACCGCTGGGTGGTGACCCGCGGCCTGAAGGCCGGTGACCGTATCGTCGTCGAAGGCCTGCAACACGCCCGCCCTGGCGAGAAAGTCCAGGTCGACGACAGCCCCGCGCCCATCGCCCAGGCATCCGGCCAATAAGGATCGTTAAACATGCCGCAGTTCTTTATTGACCGCCCGATCTTCGCCTGGGTGGTCGCCCTGTTTATCCTGCTGGCCGGCGCCCTCGCCATCCCGCAGTTGCCAGTCGCGCAGTACCCCAACGTCGCGCCGCCAAAAGTCGAGATCTATGCGGTGTACCCGGGTGCCTCCGCGCAAACCCTGGACGAAAGCGTGGTCAGCCTGATCGAGCAGGAGCTTAACGGCGCCGATCACCTGCTGTATTTCGAATCCCAGAGCAGCCTCGGTTCGGCCACCATCACCGCCACCTTTCAGCCGGGCACCGACCCGGAGATGGCCCAGGTTGACGTGCAAAACCGCCTCAAGGCGGTGGAGCCGCGCCTGCCCCAAGCCGTGACGCAGCAAGGCTTGCAGGTGGAGAAAGTCTCCGCCGGCTTCCTGCTGCTGGTGACCCTGACCTCCAGTGACGGCAAGCTCGATGACGTGGCGCTCAGCGATTACCTGGCGCGCAACGTGATGAACGAACTCAAGCGCCTGGACGGTGTGGGCAAGGCCCAGCTGTACGGCGCCGAACGCGCAATGCGCATCTGGATCGACCCGCAGAAGCTGATCGGCTTCAACCTGACCCCGGCCGACGTCAACGCGGCGATTACGGCGCAGAACGCCCAGGTGTCGGCCGGCAGCATCGGCGATTTGCCGGGCACCAAAACCCAGGAAATCACCGCGTCGATCCTGGTGAAAGGCCAACTGTCGACCCCGGCCGAATTTGCCGACATCGTGCTCAAGGCCAACCCGGACGGTTCCACCGTGCGCGTCGGTGACGTGGCGCGGGTGGAAATCGGCAGCCAGGAATACCAGTTCTCCACCCGCCTGAACGGCAAGCCGTCCACCGCCGTCAGCGTGCAGCTGTCACCGGGCGCCAACGCCTTGAGCACCGCGACCCTGGTGCGGGCGAAGATGGACGAACTGGCGCGCTACTTCCCGGCCAACGTCGAATACAAAATTCCGTACGACACCTCGCCGTTCGTGAAGGTCTCGATCACCAAGGTGGTGTACACCCTGGGCGAAGCGATGTTGCTGGTGTTTGCGGTGATGTTCCTGTTCCTGCAAAACATCCGCTACACATTGATCCCGACGCTGGTGGTGCCCATCGCGCTGATGGGCACCTTTGCGACGATGCTGTTGCTGGGCTTCTCGATCAACGTGCTGACCATGTTCGGCATGGTGCTGGCCATCGGCATTTTGGTGGACGATGCGATTGTGGTGGTGGAGAACGTCGAGCGGATCATGGTCACCGAGGGCCTGTCGCCCAAGGAGGCCACCCGCAAGGCCATGGGCCAGATTACCGGGGCGATTGTCGGTATCACCCTGGTGCTGGTGGCGGTGTTCCTGCCGATGGCGTTCATGCCGGGTTCGGTAGGCGTGATCTATCAGCAGTTCTCGTTGTCGATGGCCACCTCGATCCTGTTTTCGGCATTCCTCGCCCTGACCTTGACCCCAGCCCTGTGCGCGACCTTGCTCAAGCCGATTGCCAAGGGCGAGCACCATGAGAAAGGCGGGTTCTTCGGCTGGTTCAACCGGCGCTTCGAGCAGTTCACCGACCGCTATGAAGGCTGGGTGGCCTACGCCCTCAAGCGCAGCGGGCGTTACCTGTTGATCTATCTGGTGCTGGTGGTGGGGCTTGGGGTGTTGTTCGCCCGCCTGCCCTCGTCCTTCCTGCCGGTGGAAGACCAGGGCTACACCATCACCGATATCCAGCTGCCGCCGGGTGCCAGCAAGAACCGCACGGTGCAGGTCGCCGAGCAGATCGAGGCACACAACGCCGGCGAGCCGGGCGTGGGCGATACCACGATGATCATGGGTTTCAGCTTCTCCGGTTCGGGGCAGAACGCCGCGCTGGCGTTTACCACGCTCAAGGACTGGTCGGAGCGCAGCAGCAAGGATTCCGCCGCGGCCATTGCGGACCGTGCCAACGCGGCTTTCAGTGAGCTGAAGGACGCGATTGCCTATGCAATCCTGCCACCGCCGGTGGATGGCCTGGGCACCTCCAGTGGTTTCGAGTTCCGCCTGCAGGACCGTGGTGGCGTCGGCCATGCCGCGTTGATGGAGGCCCGCACCGAACTGCTGGCCGCTGCCGAGAAAAGCCCGATCCTGGCCAACGTGCGTGAAAGCGCCCTGGCCGAAGCTCCGCAAGTACAGCTTGAGGTGGACCGCAAGCAAGCCAATGCCCTGGGCATCTCCTTTGCCGATATCGGCAATGTGCTGTCCTCGGCCATCGGTTCGGCCTATATCAACGACTTCCCCAACCAGGGCCGCATGCAGCGGGTGGTGGTGCAGGCCGAAGGTGATCAGCGCAGCCAGGTGGCCGACCTGATGAAGATCCATGTGCGCAACAATGCCGGGAAGATGGTGCCGCTGTCGGCCTTCGTCGAGGCGCGCTGGATTCAGGGCCCCGCCCAGTTGACCCGCTACAACGGCTACCCGGCCATCGCGATTTCCGGTGAATCGGCACCGGGCCACAGTACCGGCGAGGCGATGGAGGAAATCCAGCGCCTGGTCAGCCAACTGCCCCCCGGCCTGGGCCAGGAATGGACTGGCCTGTCGTTGCAGGAACGCTTGTCCGGCTCCCAGGCCCCGCTGCTGCTCGGTTTGTCGCTGCTGATCGTGTTCCTGTGCCTGGCGGCGCTGTATGAGAGCTGGTCGATTCCGACCTCGGTGCTGCTGGTGGTGCCCCTCGGCGTGCTCGGCGCGGTATTGGCCGTAAGCTTGCGCGGGATGCCCAACGATGTGTTCTTCAAGGTCGGCCTGATTACTATCATTGGGCTGTCGGCGAAGAACGCGATCCTGATCATCGAGTTTGCCAAGGACCTGTATGACCAGGGTGAAGACCTGATCGACGCCACGTTGAAAGCCGCACGCCTGCGCCTGCGGCCGATCATCATGACGTCCCTGGCGTTCATCCTCGGCGTGGTGCCGTTGGCGATTGCCACGGGCGCCAGCTCGGCCAGCCAGCAGGCCATCGGTACCGGGGTGATCGGCGGCATGATTACCGCGACGCTGGCGGTGGTGTTTGTGCCGGTGTTCTTCGTCGTGGTCATGAAGCTGGTGCGCAAGCGCCACACGTAATAAATGCGCTATGGTGCTTACACATCCCTGATTTGTGAGCGCCATGCCCTTCCTCGCACGCACCCACCCTCGCCTGTCCTCCGCCGCCGTCCTGGGCCTGGCGGTGGGGCTCCTGGCTCCCGCCGACACGATCATCAGCAAAATCCTCATCGGCTGGAACGCCGGGGTCTGGACCTACCTGGTGCTGATGCTGTGGCTCACCAGCCATTCCCGGGCCGACGACGTGAAACGCATCGCCGAGATCGAGGACGAGAACGCCGGCCTGGTGTTGTTCATGGTGTGCATCGCGGCGATTGCCAGCCTGGCGACCATCACCCTGAACCTGGTGGGCACCAAGGACCTGAGCGATAGCCAGCGCCTGTTGCATTACGGCTTCACCGGCCTGACGGTGGTTGGCTCATGGCTGCTGATCGGGGTGATTTTCAGCGTGCACTATGCGCGCCTGTATTACACCTGGGACGGCCCCGAGCCGGCACTGCGCTTTGCCGAGGATTTACGCACGCCCAATTACTGGGACTTCCTGTACTTCTCGTTCACCATCGGCGTGGCGGTGCAAACGGCGGATGTCGGGGTTGCCACGCGTACCATGCGCAAGGTGGTGCTGGGGCAATCGTTGATCGGGTTTCTGTTCAACACGGCGATCCTGGGGTTCTCGATCAACATCGCCGCCGGATTGTTTGGATGAAGCTGCACAAACCTTCTAGACGCTAAGCCCCTGCAGGAGCGAGCTTGTTCGCTCTTGCAGTGTTCCATTCCATAGGTATTTTATGGCCGCCCACAACTGGATCGACCTGGCTCAGGACGCCGACACCGGCATCGAGACCCTGCGCGCGCATTTCGAGGGCCACGCCTACGACCCGCACTGGCACGACAGCTACCTGGTGGGCGTCACGGAGCAAGGTGTGCAGCAGTTCAACTGCCGGCGCACCCGCCATAACAGCGTGCCCGGCCAGGTGTTCCTGGTGGAGCCCGGCGAGCTGCACGACGGCGACGCGCCCACGGCGGACGGTTTTACCTACCACATGCTTTACCTCGACCCGCAGTGGTTGGCGCGGGAAGTCAGCGCAGTGTTCGAAGAAGCGCCGCTCGACAGCCAGCTGGGGTTTGCCAGTACCCTGGCCAGCGACCCGCGCCTGGCCCTGGCCACCAGCCGGGCCTTCCAGACCTTGCACGGAGGTGAGCTGCGCATCGTGCGGCAACAGGCGATGGACCAACTGCTCGAACGCCTCACTGCGCAACTGCACTGGCGCACCCGCTACCATGAAGACCCTCGCCTGCCACGGGTGGCGCACAAGGCCCGGGAATACCTGCATGCGCACCTGCAGCAAGATGTGGGCATGGATGAACTGGCGCTGGCCTGCGGCGTCGATCGCTTTCGCCTTACCCGCGCCTTCAAGAGCGCCTTCGGCCTGCCACCCCATGCCTACCTGGTGCAACTGCGCCTGGCCCGCGCCCGGCATTGGCTGGCCAACGGCAAGCAACCCGCCGACGTGGCGATTGCCCTGGGCTTTGCCGACCAGAGTCACCTGGGACGCTGGTTCGTGAGGGCGTATGGCCTGACGCCGGCGGCGTATCGCAAGCGGTGTTCAAGCGTTTTGCAGCGCTAGCTGCGCCACCACCACTCGTCGGCACTGTCAATTCTCACAGGTTCGCCACGCCCCCCGATAGGTGTTTGATCTCCTTGTCAGCCGTCGGCCACTCAGGGCCGCGCCTCATTCAAGGAAGCCTGTCCATGCCCAATTTTCCCATAGCCCCGGATAATGCGCCGCTGGGCGACAACAACCCGCCCGGCAACGCCCTCGTGCTGCATAACCCATCGTCAGGCCTGGCGTCGCGCCGCGTCGAAGACCTTGACCCACCCAAGTCAGCCTATCCGTCGGTCCCGCTGGATGCCACGCTGTATCCTGAAAGAGGGGTCTACGGCCTGGGCATCCGCCACGTGCGCCCCTTTGCCCAGTGGACCTTCGAACGCTGGTTCAACTTCAATTACGACTTCTACGCCCTCTACCTCAACGACCTGGTCAATGCAGTCGCCGCCGATATTGCACTTGAAGACCGGGACCGTTACGACTTGTTCGTCCCCGAAGAATTCATCCCCGAAGGCGACGTCCAGATATACGGCCGCGTAGTGCGGGCCGGCAGCGGCCAGGAGAGTACGTCGCCGCTGCAAACCATCCTGATCAAGACCACCCGCCCCGGTGGCCGCGATAACGACCCCGGCAGCAAATGGCACCCGGGCCTGGTGATGACGGTGGAAGGCCTGCCTGAGGGCTCCACCGTTAATATAGATAATGCCAACAGCGGGGTCTGGTGCCTGATCCAGCGCTATGAAAACCTGCGCCAGAATGACCAGATCGAGCTGTCGTGGGATGGGGTTTTAGTCACGCATATCGTCAGCCCGGCCGAAGTCGCGGGTTCAGGGCCGATTCGCGTCTTTGTCTCCAGGGACATCATTTTGCAGGGGGGGCATTTCGGCAAGCTGACCCTGCGGTTCCGGGTCTCGGACGTGGTGCAAAACTTCTCCGGGGATAAATACCAGTATTCCAAACCCTACTTCCTGGACAGCGAGCTGGATCCGGACCTGCTTTTTGCACCGATCTTCCTGGTGGATGGCGAAGAGGCGACCCAGATCGACTTCGATACCCAGAGCGAGGCAACCTTCGAAGTGCTGGTGACGGTGCCTCGGCAAACCCCGGCGCCCCTGCCGCGGCACCAATTGGCGGTGACCTTGTTCGGTACCCTGGGCGACGGTTCGACCCAGGTGTTCCCCTTGGCCCCGGTGGTGGACAGAAACCTCAGCGTTGAATTTGTCACCGTCGACCGCGAGATTATCGAACAACTGGTGGGCGGGTCCTTCCGGGTCTCGTTCCAGTGGCTGAAAAACGACGGCCGCGTGGAGCAATCCGGCAGTACCTCCGTCAGCGTGGTGGGCACGCCGGTGGCGATGCCGGCAGTGACGGTCGCACCGATCGAGGTGGGGCTGATCGAGCCCGATCAGGACATCACCGTGCAGATCCCCTTCTACGAACCCCACAACCCGGACTGGCTGGAAACCCTGGTGATTGAGCATATCCGCCCGGGCGGCGGTGGCGAAATCTACAAGGAAGAACAACTGGCGGGCGCCCAGGGCGGCACGCGCTACGTCAGCAAAGAAAACCTGAAACAGTTTGAAGGCGTGGGCGACATCGCGTTTTATTACCTGGTCAACGATGGCGCCGGCCACGTACTGGACGGCAACGCATTGACCACTCGCAAGTCCCGCGAGCTGTTCGCCCACGTGGGTGAGCGCATCGGCAACATGCCGACTGCACACCTGGAAGGCGCCCTGGGCAACAACATCGACCCCAGCCATGTGACCACGCCCACCTTGCTGCTGACCCTGCCCCTGACCTTGCCCGCCCCGCACGGGCAGACCGAAGAAGGTGACCTGATCCACTGGAACGCCATCGGCTCCGGCCTTGACGGCTCGGCCAGTGGCGTTGTGCGCATCAACGGCGGCACGGCAGGCAAGCCCCTGGTTTTCCCGGTGAGCCGGGCGATCCTCGACAACAACAATAATGGCAGCCTGCGCATTACCTATAGCCTCGAACGCAGCGGCCCGCCACGCCTGGTATTGCGCTCCGAGGTGCTCAACCTGACCGTGGGCCGCGGCGTGCAACTGGAGCGTCCGGTTATCGACGGCGCCACCCTGTTCCCCGACGCACTCAACCCCCTGGCCGCATTGAGCGGCGCCAAGGTCATCGTGAGATACCGGCCGATGCAGGCCACCGACCAGATCAAGGTCGACTGGTTGAGCCGCGACGGGCTGGGCAGTGCCACCGAGTACACCCTGGGCAACCCGTCCACCAACGAAGTATTCGTGACCATCCCGGCGCGCACCATCGCCAGGGGTATTCGCCCCGGTGGCAACCAGATCAGCGTGCAATACCACTTCAACCGTGGCGCCTTTCCGTACCCTTCGGACACTGTCGACCTGCACCTGCTTCCCCTCACCGGGCTGCCCACACCGACGATCGACGGCATTGGCGACAGCACCCTGCTCGACCTGTCGAAACTCAATGACCAGGCCCGCGCCCGTGTATCCGTCTGGCCGTTTATCGATGCCGGGCAGTTTATGTGGATGAGTTGGGAGGGCACGTTTGCCGACGGCAGCCCGTACCGCGAGGACACCTACACCGCCAACCTGGTCACCGAAAACGGTGCCGCCAACGGTATCTCGCCACCCGCGCCAGTGGACAAACTGCAGCGCTTGATGGATGGCTCGCACCTGACCATCCGCTTCTGGGTCAGCCTGGCAGAAAGCCCCGACAAAAACACCGCCGTGCTGTTTGGCGTGCGTGAACACCGTGTGCAAACCCTGCCCGCCGTGCTGCCGCACCCACGGTTCAACGACCAGCCCGGGGCAACGCTGACCATTCAGCCGCTGGACCACGTAGACAACGCCAGTGTCACGGTGGCGTATGGCGGCATGAATCCAAGCCATTCCATCCAGTTGCAATGGATTTTCCCGGATGGCGGTGTTGCGGATGTTGACGCCAAGAACGGCCTGGACGGCGGTCGTGTGGATTTCGTCATTACCAATGAAGTGCTGGCAGACAGCGTCGGCAAAACCATTGAGTTGCGCTATGTCGCCACCATCAATGGCAGCCCGGTGCCTTCAGAAACGCAGGTATTGACAGTGGCCAGGATCCCAGCGGGAAGACCGCCACAACCGCGAATCAATAACATGAACAGCGGCACAACCCTGGACCTACAGGCGTTCACCGGGGATGCACACGCCTCAGTAGCCAAATGGGAATTGAGCAAGCAAGGTCAACGTGTATGGATCACGCTGGAGGCGGCAGGTGTAGAACCTTTGTCGGTGCTGAGGGCACACGCCATTACTGCTGCTCAAGCGGCCAACGGCATCACCAACCAAGCTGTCTCCCGCAGCTGGCTGGCAAGCCTGGGGAAAAACACTACGTTCACGGTGACCTGCAAAGTGACGTATGACGGCAGTGACGATGAGTCAAAAGCCATCCCGCTCCTGCAAAGTACCTATACCGTGACATGGCTAGCGGAGGTCAAATTTATTCCTACCCTCCGTCACTCATCAAAGGGGGTCGTCGTCAGCCCTGACGGGCGCCGCGTTTATGTCGCTGTTGGCGGGGGTGGTAGAACTGCGATTTACGTTATCGACACAGCAACGGACGCCATTATTCACTCGGCTTCGTATGACATTCAGTCCAGTGGGCACCTTGCAATTCACCCGGACGGATCAAGACTCTACCTGGACCTGATCCACACCGGCATAGCGGTAATCAGTACAACCTCCTTTGCCAGAGTTGCGACCTATGCCACCGAAAATGTACAGGACTTGGCGATCAATACTGCAGGCACTCGGCTATATGTTACTGCGAGGACCGGTGCTTATACTTACGACGCCGCCACCGGCAATCGAATAGCTCAAATAGCGGGTCAGTCTCACTTCATCGCCCGCTCACCTAATAATACGCGTGCCTATCTTACGACCTATGGCGGCGGCTTCAACCCAGTCGATACCACTGTATTCAACACTGCAAACAATAGTGTTGTAACTGTCATTCAGGGAGTGATTGGGCCCATGGCTTTAAGTACCAACACCCCTCGCCTCTATTTGGCGAGAGGTGATGGTTTGATGATAATAAACACCAACACCAACAGTTTGGTGACCGTGATTGAGGCGGGACCGGGAACGTCGGTTGCAGTCAACCCGGTACTTCCTCATGCCTATACGGCAGGGTTCGGCGCCTTCAACATATTTGATACAAATACGGATAGGCTTATAGCGACTGTACCCGTGGATATTGGGTTTGGATTTGGCAATATTGCAGTACTACCAAACGGTTCAAAAGCTTATTTCACCGACAGTGACTCGCAAGGACTCTACGTCATGCGTTATTGATTAACTAACCGAGGTATAACCGGGACAGGTCCATCTAAACCATGGACTTGTCCCTTTTTTTGTCCCCTATAACTCTCCCGCTACTATCCCCTGCCCGTGTCCGCACGCCCCTGCTCAAACCTTCCAGACACGCCACCACGCCCCTGCAACCATCGACTCCATCGCCCCACTTACGGAGTCGCCCCACCATGTTCCCTACCCTGTTGCCCTTCCTGCTATTCGCTTTTGTAGCCTCCATCACCCCTGGCCCCACCAATATCCTGGTGCTGAGTAACAGCGCACGGTATGGCTTCAAAGCCGCGCTGCCTATCGTGCTGGGCGCATGCGCGGGGGCGGCGGGGATTGTGCTGCTGGTAGGCTCCGGCGTTGGCCAGTCGCTGGCGCACTGGCCCCGGGTGCAGGCAGCGATGCAATGGCTGGGGGTCGCCTGGCTCAGCTACCTTTCCTGGCAGATCTTCAGCGCCCCCGCCGAGTCAATCGACCCGGCTGCCGTGCAAAAACCCTTGGGCCTGGCCGGCGCCGCCAGCCTGCAACTGGTCAACCCCAAGACCTGGATGATGGCCCTGGCGGTGGTGAGCGTGTTTGCCGGCAATGGCGATGAACGCCAGAGCCATGTGCTGTACCTGTCGCTGGCGTTCTTTGTGATCGCCTTGCCGTGCCTCGGCGCGTGGGCATTGCTGGGGGTTGGAAGCAGCCGGGTGTTTCGCTCGCCCAAGGCCATGCAACGGTTCAACCGCTGCATGGCGGTGTTGTTGCTGGTCTCAAGCTGGCTGAGCGTCTGGGTGTAGACACAACCGTTCGTCGGCACTGTCAGTTTTCACAGCTATCCGCTATCGGGGCTGCGGGTGTTTGATTTCCCTTGCCTATATGCACAGCCAGCGCTGTGCGTGACTTCCAGCAAGGAGTGGTCAGCATGCCCAACCAACCGATCGACCCCGATGACAATGCCTCGGTCATTGAAGACCCAGGTGTACCTGTTTCCGACAGCCCCCTGGCCCTCCTTGAGCCCGCGCCCCTGCCGGTGATCACGGCTGAAGACCTGGCCCCGCCCTATTCGGCGTTCCCGCCGGTCTCGCTTGACCAGTATCCCGATGAACCTTACGCCTATGGCCTGGGCATTCGGCATGTTCAGCCCTATGCGTATTTCGTCCTGGAAAAATGGCACACCTGGGCCATCTTCGACGCCTTTGAGTTGTACCTCAATAACGATCTTCAGGCGTCTGGTGTCGTCGAGATGGACCAGGATCGTTATGGCATGTACGTCATCGCCGAACGCATGCCTGAAGGTGAAGTTCAAGTGCGCGCGCGGGTAGTGCGCGCAGGCAGCGGCCAGGAAAGCACCTCGCCGCCGCAAAGCATATTGATCAAGACCACCCGTCCCGGCGGGATTGAGAACAATGGTGACGACAAATGGCACAGTAAACTGAGCCTGAGTGTCGACGGGTTGCCCGAAAGCAGCACGATCAACATGGACACGATCAGTCGCGGGTTATACGCCGTGATTGCGCCCTATCCGAACGTGCGCAAGAACGACACCATTGAGTTCTATTGGGACGGAATTGAGATCAGGCACCTGGTCACGGCCGCCGAGGCTGGCGGTATCCAGCCGATCAGGGTATTTATCAGCAAGGAAAATATTCTCAAGGGCGGCCTCAACGGCGCACTCACCCTGCGCTTCAGGGTGTTCGATGTGGTTCAGAATTACTCAGGGGAAAAATACCAGTACTCCAAGCCGTATGGACTGGTCGCCGAACTGGACCCCAGCTTGATGAGCGCGCCGTTTTTCCTGGTGGATGACGCGGAAAGCCGGCAAATCGATTACGACACGCAAAGTAATTCACTGTTCGAAATCCTGTTGCAGACCCCACGGGTGACACCGGCCCCGCTGCCCCCAAACCAGGTCACGATTACCCTGACGGCCACACTGGCGGACGGCACGATCGAAGAACTGGTGCTTGATCCTGTCGAAGTCAGGAACGGTCGGGAAGAGATCTTCCCGGTGGACCGCGATTTGATCGAGCGCGTCATCGGCGGCTCGTTCAGGGCTTCATTCGTTTGGCACACCGCCACCGGTGGCCACCTCGGGCAGTCTGGCAGTGTCACCGTGACGGTGGTGGGTACACCGACCTCGATGCCGGCAGTGACCGTGACCCCGAGCGAGTTGGGCCTGATCAACCCGGACGATGATGCGTTTATCAGCATCCCGTCCTACCAGCCCCACGCCTACGACTCGCTGGAAACCCTGGTCATCGAGCAAATTGTTCCAGGGGGCGGTGGAATTCGCTATTCCGACCCGCAACTGGCCGGGGACCAGGGTGGCACGCGCCGGGTTCCAAGCGAAATACTGCAACAGTTCAAGGACCTGGGTGACGTCGCAGTGTATTACCTGGTCGATGACGGCGCAGACAGCCAGTTGCATGCCTACGGTGCGCTGATTGAACGCAAATCACGGGTGCTGACAGTACGCATCGACGAACGCCTCGAAACCATGCTTGCCCCCACCCTGCAGGGTGCGATTGACGACAACGTTGACCCGGTTGACGTAGTGGGCGACAGCGTGCTGCTGACGCTACCCTATACGGCAACCAGGAGCCGCGACCATATCCAATGGAACATTGTGGGCACGGGCACAGGCGGTTCCGCCAGCGGTTCGGTGACGATCAACGGTGCGACACAGGGCCAGCCACTGGTACTGCCGGTGAGCCGTGCGGTGCTGGATAACAACTTCGATGGCCAACTGCGCATCACCTACAGCCTGGAACGCGAAACCCCGCTGCCGAAACTCACCTTGCGCTCGTTTACAACCCTCCTGACCGTGGGCCGTGGCGTGGAACTGGATGCGCCTGAAGTCGTGGAAGCCGAGCAGTACCCTGACCGGCTTGACCCGCTGGCGGCTCAATCGGGCGCAACGGTGCTGGTGAAATACCGGCGCATGCGCGAGAGCGAATCGTTTTCAGTGAAATGGGTGACGGCCGATCTGCTGGGCAGCACCGTCGAAACGGGTTGGGGCAACCCCGACACCAATGAAGTGGGTGTGCCGATAGAGGCCCGTACCATTGCCAAGGGCATTCGCAACGAGCGTAACCGCATCAGTGTGCAATACAGTTTTACCCGCAGCGGGTTTCTCCATGAGTCGGATACTCTGAACCTGGACCTGCTGCCGTTGAGTGGCTTACCCACACCAACCATCGACGGGGTCGGCAACAGCGTGATCCTGCCGACGAACGAGCTCGTCGCTCAAGCCCGCATCCGTGTGGCGGCCTGGCCTTTGGCCTTTGAAGAGCAGTTCATGTGGCTGCAATACACGGGTACCAACACCGACGGCAGTGCGTTCAACCTGGACACTTTTATCGCCGCCCCTGTTGGAGAAAGCGCCACCCTGGGTGTCTCGCAACCCATACCGTTGGCGGAGCTGCAAGGTCTCAGGAACGAGTCGCACCTGACCATTCGCTTCTGGGTCAGCCTGGCCGAAAGCACTGATAAAAACACCGCAGTATTGTTTGGTGTACGCGAGCATATTATCCAGTCGATCCCCGCCACATTGCCGCGCCCGGCCTTTGCCAATCTGCAGGGCGCCACCTTGACCATCGACCCACAGGACTGGCAGAACAACGCCTATGTGGCGGTGGCCTATAACGAAATGACCGCGGCCCACCGCATCGCCCTCGAGTGGATTTACCCGAACGGCACCATGGCCACCATCCCGGCGCAGAACGGTAACACCAATAAGCGCGTCGACTTTCAGATCAGCCGGGACATCCTCGCCAACAGCGCGGGCAAATTGATCGAGCTCCGTTATATGGCGACGATAGGGACGACTATTGTCCCGTCAGAAACACAGAAGCTGACCGTCAACCGTGTTCCGTCCTCGGCGCTGCCTCGGCCGCTGATCAATGGCGTCCCTACAGGCGGTGAGTTGAACCTCAATAACTTCAGCACCAATGCCACCTTGAGTGTTGCCCCTTGGCCTTTGGCCGCAACGGGCCAGAAGGTCTGGGTGCAACTGACCAGGGCGGGCAGCGCGCCGTTGAATGTGCTGACAAACTACAGCCTGCTGGCGGGAGAAGTATCGACCGGCTTGGTGAACAAGGCGGTACTGCGCACATGGCTGGACGGGCTGCCTAACAACAGCACCATCACCGTAACGTGCAAGGTAACGTTTGATGGCAGCAGCGTTGAATCCACGGCCATTACGTTCCCCACTGCGACCTATACGGTAATTACTTCGCTGAGGATTGATCAGAGTCAAATGAACTTGAACGGTACAAGGGTGCTCACCAACTGGCCCGCAACCGGGAGGGATTGGGCGGGCAATACGCAGACACGAGTAGCCAGCGGAGGGGTTGGTTCTTATTCCTACGCGTCCAGCGCACCTACTATTGCTTCAGTACACTCAACCACGGGAAAAGTAACAGGCAATCGTAATGGTACGGCGACGATCACCGCGAGAGACAGAAATAATATTTCGCGGTCCTATACGGTCGTTGTCTCTAACATCTTCCAACTACAAGTCAATGAAACACACCAGTCTCCTACTGCTGCTATTAACTGGATGAACTCAATAGGAGGACGCCCACTTGTAATAGGCAACAGCGGAAATGGATCGATAATTTACGCGTTAAGCTCTATATACAACCCTCCTCCAAGACTCAGAGAGTATGGACTTTGTTCATTCAATGGTGATTGGTACAACTACATAACGATGGGAACCGGACCGCTACGCTGGGTAGCCGTTCGCGGGCATTACAACATGTCAGCGTGGTGCATGACTCCCTATTAAAAAATCAAGATACTTAACCCCACAAAAAAAGGAAGCCTCGGCTTCCTTTTTTCTTTACCCCTGTTTCCTAGAAATCGTAACGCACTCCCACATTAACCCCCCACGGCTGATCCACCTTC
Source organism: Pseudomonas sp. G5001 (assembly GCF_013385475.1). Classification (NCBI taxonomy): domain Bacteria; kingdom Pseudomonadati; phylum Pseudomonadota; class Gammaproteobacteria; order Pseudomonadales; family Pseudomonadaceae; genus Pseudomonas; species Pseudomonas sp. G5001. The sequence continues at coordinate 16,621 of NZ_JACAPZ010000038.1, read as the reverse complement.
TTGCCTTGGGCATGTTCAATATCAGCGTGCAGCTTGACGTTCTTCGACACCGACATCGCCACGCCCGCTGCCACTTCAATACGCGAACCGAACACATCGTTGTTGAAGCGCTGGTCGTTCACCTTGACCTTGTTGCTGTGGTTGAACTCATGGGCCAACGCTGTACGCAGGTAGGGCTGCAGCACCCCGCCGCTCTCCAGCTGGATATTCTTGCCACCTGTCACGCCGAGCTTGCCCACCACGGAGGCGGTGCGATCACCCTTGGCCTGCAGGCCATTGTCCAGCTCGTAACTTTGCGCCTGGATAATCGCTGTGCTCAGTTGCGAGTACGGTTCTACAAAGTAACCATCGTCGAGCTTGATATGCCGGCCGACTTCCGCCGATGCGCTCACGGCATTCTGCGTGTAGTTGCCCTTGGCACGCTTGCCGTCGCTCATGGTCACGTTGACCTCGTTGTGCAAGCGGTTGAGCTTGACCACGCCGTCGAAGTACAGCCCGCTCTCGTCGTCGATCCAGGTGGCATAACCCCCCAGGTAGTAGCTGTTGACCTTGCCGCTGCCGGAAGTGTTGGCGCTGATGTCGGACGTGCTGTGACCCGCCATGACACCGGCCATCCACTGGCCATCTCCGCTCGACAATGGCGCATCGGCCCCCAGGCTCAGGCCACGCTGGTTTTGCGTGTAGCCACCACCGTCCTTGTTCCCGGCTACCTCGTATTTGTTGCCGTAGCCACGCATCCAGAACCCGTTGCTCTGGCCGTCGCTGAAGCGCAGTTCACCCATGCGGGTACGCAGCAGGGACATCTCGCCGTACAGCACGGTGGGGGCCGTGTTGAACAACGCCATCACGGTTTTGGTGCTGTTGCTGGTGCCACGACGGTTAGGGTCGAGGTACCAGTCGGTGTCTTCCTTCTTCAGCCCGTAGGAATAGGCGCCCACATCCACGGTGTCGCCGTCCAGCGAGAAGTGCGCATCGCCACCTTCGGTGTGCACCACACGAATCGGCAAGGCACTCGCCAACTCGGAGCCGGTCGCCGCCAACAGCAGGCTGTGGTTGCCCGTGGCAACCCCGTTGACGTTGAGCAAGTCGGTCTGGCCGGTGCTGAAGTCGGTGTGCATCACATAGCTGCCGTCACCCGACAGGCTGTTGACGTCCAACTGGAAGAACTCATCGGCGCCGCCAAAGTGCACGGTGCCGCCGCCCATGATCAGGTCGCCGACTGAACTGTCATCCACCAGCATCCAGTGGGACGCTGAATTGACGCTCAACTCGGCGACGTTCTGCAGTTTGCCGGTGAGCCAGGAGCCATTGTTGAGCTGCAACCTGGCGGTGCTGCCGTCTTCGACCACCACGTCACCGACCAGGAAGCTGCGGTCGACGTTCATGTTGGCGGTGGCGCCATTCATGACTTCCAGCAGCACACCGTTTGCGCCGGTTAGCGTGGAGCCATTGAGTACATGAATATCAGCAAGGGTGGATTCCCCGGGCCGGAACGAGCCGACCTGAATCGCCGAACCGGTCTTGCCCTCGACGCTCGAGCGGTCGAGGATCAGGCTGCTGGCCAAAGTCGGGTCGTTATCCACGCCCATCTTCACGCCAATGTCTCCACCAACGATGCTGGTATTGAACGCACGGGCCTGGCCATTGAACAGTTCGATACCCACGCCATCATCTGCGGTCGCCTCGACACGCGAATCGGTCAGGTCCAGCACACTGTGGGCACTGGCCGAGGCACCGCGGGTGCTGCCGGTGATGTGACTGTTGACGACCGTGACGCTGGAACCATTGGTGGCGCCCAGGGAACGGGCCGCTGCCAGCCCGGTTCCGTTGTTGTGGGTAACGTTGCTGTTGGTGATCAGCACGTTGCTGCCCGTGACATGAACCCCGGCCCTTCCCGAATCCCGCGCAATGACGTCCGAACCATCGATGCGGATGTCGGAGTTGATTGCGGCAATGTCCCGGGTGCTGCTGCCGGCATTGACAATCAGGGTTGCGGAATTGGCAGTGATTTGCAGGGTGGGCACTCCATGAACCGTCAGGCGGGAACCTGCACGCAATTCAAAAGTGTCAGGGCGCGGGCCAGGCCCCACCGTTTCATCCGGGCCGGTCACGACACGCGCTTCGGACAGCTGCGCCATGAGCATCAGCAGTGTGACGGCCTTGGCCTTGAAGGCAAGGCTTAAGGGAGTTGGTTTGAAATCGAATGGAGCTGACATCTTTACGGACCTCTGGGTTGGCGTTCCTTTACGGAAAAAAACTGGCCGGTTCCGAAAAGCGTGTGGACCCTGCCAATCAAGCGGCGCCCAAGGTACCCAGAGCTGTTCCCAACATCTGTAGGACTAATCCCAAGGTGCTGTGCTGAAAGTGAATGCAGTTTGTAGTCGACCCAACGGCAAAAATGCCAAAGAGGAGCAAGGCTCCTCTTTGGCATTAGGGCTCAAACAAGTATCAAGGAAGCGGGACGGCAGTACCGTCGCAGAAAAAGCCATTCGTTCCACCTATCCGAACCCCGCGAACAAGAGGATGCGCTTCATCGGAAGGTAATGGTCCTTCAGGCAGGTTGATGGTGTACCAGATCCGCGCGGAGCCGGCCAGCCTTGCACCCGAGTTGGGCTGGATGGGTTTGTAGATGGTCTCATAGGGCCCCAGGAGCAACTCGAACCCAGAATTGATCATGGCTTGCGTGAGCGGTATGGAGTCCACACGACCCACTGCTGCCGGGACCGCTACCATTCCTGCATTGTCGCTGTAGCCCTGCCAGTGCAGCGTAACCACCATCCTCAGTTCAAAGTGCTCCGAAGGCGGGATAAACACCACAACGTTTCCGGGAGGATTTTCAGGCCTGAACGTAGTGCAGTTGATCGCCCCTCCGTCCGACAGATGTCGTACCACCGGCGGGGCAAGCTCTTTGAAGTTGGCATTCACCGTCACCGTCGTGTCAGGGGAAAACTGGCGGTTGGTGCTGGCCCCTTGGGCAATGGTGTAGAACACCGTCTTGCGGCCATTGCCATGACGCTCAATGAAGCTCCACGGGATTGAGAGCGGAATCACCTGGCCAGCCGAGGCGCCGGTCACCGGTTGGGTAGCAACGAGTTCGCCCGAATAGTAAAGGCGGATCGTAAAGTCGCTGGCATCCGGTGTGGGTGCCGTACTCCATAACGTTACCCGAGCAATTGCAGGCCGGTTGGCGTGGTCGCGCTCCAGTTCGTCGTCGGGGCCCTCGGTACCGGTTGCGTCCACCCCGTTCACGACTACGGGCAGCAGGTCATCGTTGATCGGGTCCGGGCCAATGGGAGTGGGGCCGACAACAAACAGGTCCAGGTTGACGGTGGTGGTCGGTGTCGCCGGGTTGTTGACAGACCGCCGCCGCACCACATAGGAAACCGTCAACGGCAATAGCCCTCGAGTGGCCCCATACAGGATTTCCAGCACCCTGTACGGAACGTAAACCTCCGCCGGGAAACGGCTGTTGCCCAGTGGCTGGGCCTCCAAGGGAACGGTGGTGATGCTTGTCCTCAATGTGACGAGGAATTCATCTCCATCGACGCCGCGCAGAAAGTTCGTATATTCAGGAATACGCACGATCATGCCGCCGTCCAGCGCAACGTCCGCCCGATCAATCAATACATCGCCGGGGGGTGAGGTTCGGTCAACCAGGGGGGCCAGCAGGTTCTCGGGCGCTGGAAACAGGCCCACGTCCATCTCGTAGGCAGTCGAAAGCCGCGCCCAATTCCCTGCCGCGTCGAACAACTCATACCGCAAATTGCGCAGGCCATCCGGATTGGCGTCAACCACGGATAATGGCAATGGAAAGCTCAGGTCCGCAGGCAGATTCCAGCGTGGCGAAGGATCGGGCGGGTTGGGTGCATAGGGCGTATCGGAGCCATTATAGTAAAGATACGCCCAATCGCCGTCTGCCCGACCATGCGCCACATAATCCGGGATCGTAAACACTGCAGACTCATTGGGCTTGCTTTCAAAGTAGTCGCGGTCGGCAGGTGTCGGCAGGTCGGCAGGCGGAATCGGCGCCGGCGGTGCATCGGGGGAAATGGCATACGGTGGTGTCAGGTCAACGACAATGGTCTGCGGATCTGATTGGGAACGGTTGTCAACGCCACGTACGTAAATTTCGTACTTGATTTGGTACCGCCCCGCGGGCCGCCGACCTTGAGCAATGTTCACCACTGTCTCAGGCCCTGGGGCAGCAACGGTGAACCTATAAATGGGCTCGCCCCACTCGGTGTCATCGAAATTTTTCCACCAAACACTGACAAGATCGTCAAAAATCGGATGGGTATCGGCGTCAGGCCATAGTGGAATAGAGAAATTCAAATTCTCACGCAGGTTGTACTCCCGTGAAAGCAATCCAGGGTAGCCAGGCACCTCACCTTCAAGAATACCATCAGGCAAGGCGCCAGTCGTATTGGCACTTCGATTCTTTGCATAGTTACGGATAAAGTCGAGCGTGTCCTTTTTCATTACGTGTCTCCAGATATTAAGACGAATTACATCTCACCCACACTTCCCTACCATTGACGTAGCCGTTCGCGTCGCGAGACAAAGCGCTTGCACGCCTATCACACGCCGACTATTCCCTGCACAACAACAAATACACCCAGTCCTTTAATCTTTGACCAACGTTGCCTTTCCATCACTGGTGCAACTAATGACATCCCCGGGTTTACAAAACCCACCCGTTGGAAAGGTCAGGTCGACACGGATGTGTCCGCTCCCCTTGACGTCTGGCCGGGAGTCACCCACCTTGCCCAGGTTTCGCCACACTTCGAAACTGGCGACAGCTGAACCGTATTCGCGCATAGGCTCCAGGGTCCGGTCGAACGGTTCCACCACAACTTTAATACCGTTATCAATATGGGGTTGCAGCACCTGGATGGTTTCTTCGTATTCAGATCCAGCAATAGGATCAACCCAGTTATTACGCGCATAGCCTTGCCAGTGAAAACGCACCTCGTCGTTAAGTTGCAGGCCGATATTGCCCGGAATCAACCAATGCACGCCATATAAAGGCGAAGGCGAAGAACAACAGGTCACATACTCGCTAGTGAGGGTGTGCTGAACTTGCGGAGGAGTAAAATCAATCAGCGCCGTCACATCGACATTCACAAAAGTTGGCGGCGACTGTTGTTCGTTGACCCCATTACTGGTGAGGTAATGGACCGGCAGACGTGGATTGACCGTCCCCTCGATCAGATTCCAGGGAATATCGGTAAACCACACCAACTGCCCTCCTACCTCCCCCAACTGCACGGGATGGCTGGCCACCGGGCCAACACCGTTCCAGAACAGACTGAGCAATTGACCCGCAACCGGATCGGCAAACAAAGGAACATATGCCTGGGCAGCCAGCCCACGATCCAGATGATTGAGCTGATTGGGAGTCTTGGAGCCGCGCCCTATCACCGTGACGCTGGCCAGGGTCGGGTTAAGCAATGCGGGCGCATTGGGATGGTCCTGGCCGGCAATCGTCAGGTCGACATTGAACCGTTCCGATAAGGAACGAAATGGAGGCAGGGCTCCGCGAATGATTTCGTAGCGCACCACCGCCGCTTCGGGAACCAGTACAGGCGCAGGCCCCCTGAGGGTCAGCCATGGAATTTCCACATCACAAGGGAAGCTCAGTACTGGCTGCGGGACTGTCGGACGGGCATTCCAGTAGGCGATTACCTGGTCCCCCGGCGCCCAATCGTCGTAGGCGGGGTCAATGCGCATGAACACGCCACGACGTGCATCATCGCGCTTGATCAGGCCGTCGTCGTATGCCGGTGGCCGAATTTGCGGACGCGGCAAGTTGCTCGGCAACGGCGTCAGTGCCAGCTGAAACAGCAGTCCGGCACTCTGGCTGCTGAAATTGCCTGCCTCGTCAAAAATGCGGTAGAAAATATAGGCGTCACCGTTGTTCAACCTGCGAAAAATATCGGGGTCCACGTAAGCAACCAGCGGGTCTGAGGCTAACGCGATCACGTACTCGGCGTCCGCCGCGCTTAGCGGCGGGTTATCCCGGTTGGACAGGTAGAATTCAATCCGGTCCCTGTCCGCGCGCACGGTGTAGAACGGAATATTGAACGCCACCGGCACGTTATCGAGCAGGTATTGCTCATCGACGTTCGGGGTCGGGGCAACTACAAAATCCACAGTATCCAGAGGGTTCAGTAACTCAGGCGAGTCCAGATCGATGGTGAGTGTTCTCCTGGGATTCAGCACACTGACGCCGCCAAAGGAGTCCTGAACCGTGTAGTAGAGTTGCGCGGTGCCGGAGCCCTTATCAGTCAATCGTGACAGGGGCACCTCCAGTGAGATCACCGCTGGCAAAGGGGGTGGCGGGCCAAACACCTGCCGCGAATCAACCTCCTCATCGACACCCGCCCACACCCAGCGGAGGAGCACGATGTGCGGCTCATCCAGCAGCGGCTCGGGTCGCGGGTTCCACATCGGAATGTTGACCTGCAGCGGGCCCTGCAGGCGCGAGCGCGGGATCACGCCCCGGGGGTCACCACTGTCGACGCCGGGTATGTCCATCGGGTCCAGCAACACAGTGCCCCCGTCGTCCGCGCCCAAGGGGTTGATCAGGTAAGTGGATTCAGAGACGTCAGACATGGGTTTAATCCTCAACACGGTGGACAGTGGCCTGCCGGCAGGCGGCGTGTGTATACCAAGTGGCGTTGAGAGAATTAAGCGCCCGATTCCTCCAGCCGGATACTGTCAGAATTAACAGGTAGCCCCCTCCATTCGTCGCTTTTTGCTCGGCCTTGCTGCCAGGGCGGTTACTGAGCAGCGCTTGACGAAATTTCCTACTTGGTGTTTCCTGAAACCGGTTTCAGCAATTGGTTTCGCCTTGGAACCCAGATAAATCCAATAAGAAAGGCCGCCGCCGTGACTACTTTTTCCGCCGCCCAACGCAGCCGCGTGACCATGCTGGACGTCGCCGAGCGCGCCGGTGTGTCCAAGGCCAGCGTGTCGCGCTTTATCGGCGACGACCGTGCCCTGCTCTCCGATGCCATCGCCCTGCGCATCGAGCAGGCCATCGATGAGCTGGGCTATCGCCCCAACCAGATGGCCCGCGGCCTGAAACGCGGGCGCACCCGCCTGATCGGCATGCTGGTAGCCGATATCCGCAACCCCTATTCGATTGCCGTGATGCATGGCGTGGAAACCGCCTGCCGCCAGCACGGCTACAGCCTGGTGGTGTGCAACACCGACCGCGATGACGAGCAGGAGCGCCAGCACCTGGCGGCCCTGCGTGCCTACAATATCGAAGGGCTGATCGTGAATACCCTCGGCCATCACCTGGACCAATTGCTGGAACTGCAACGGGAAATGCCCCTGGTGCTGGTGGACCGCAAGGTCGAACCGCTGCACAGCGACCTGGTAGGGCTGGACAACCCGGTGGCGGTGCGCATGGCCGTGGAGCATCTGGAACAGCAAGGCTATCGCGACCTGCTGTTGGTGACTGAAGCCACCGACGGCACCAGCTCGCGGCTTGAGCGCCTGGACAGTTTCAAGGCGGAGATGACCAACCGTCCGACGTTGACCGGCGCCGTACTGGAGTTGGATGGCGAACTGGAACAGCGTCTGCAAAAGTTTCTAGGCAAATCCGGCCCCAAGGCGTTGTTCTGCGCCAACGGAATCGCGGCACTGGCGTGTACCCGTGCATTGAAAAATCTAGGCTGCGACCTGTTTGATGACGTAGGCCTGATCGCCCTGGATGACCTCGACTGGTACCCGCTGGTGGGCAACGGCATCACCGCCCTCGCCCAGCCCACCGAGGCCATTGGCGCCAGTGCGTTTGACTGTTTACTCAAGCGTTTGCGCGGCGATAGCCAGCCCCCACGCACCCTGAACTTCTTGCCACAACTGATTATCCGGGGCTCGACCCAATCCCTTGTGGGAGCTGGCTTGCCTGCGATAACGGTTTCTCCGGCGAAGCAGTAGGCGGCTGACCGCCGCCATCGCAGGCAAGCCAGCTCCCACACGTTTATTTTGCGAATAAAAATGAAACCGGTTTCAGAGGTCCACAACAATGCATAAATACCCCGTCTCCATCAGCCTTTCCAGTTACGGCGCCGACCTGGTCCGCCAGCAAGGCCAGTTGAGTTTCGTCGAGGTGCTGGCTGCCGCCGGCGCGCAACGCATCGAATGGCGCGAAGAGCTGCTGACCACCGAACAACCCCATGAGCTGGCGCAAGCTGCAGCCGATCAAGGCCTGGAGTGCGTGTTCTCATCGCCCCTGGAACTCTGGGTGGCCGGTCGCTCGCAGCCCAATGCCGAACTGGCCGCCACCCTCGACCGCGCCCAGGCATTCGGCGCCCGCTGGCTGAAAGTCTCCCTGGGCTATTTCACCGACACCAACGACCTCGACAGTTTGAGCGCCCTGCTCAACCGGCATCCGGTCAAGCTGCTGGTGGAAAACGACCAGACCCTGCACGGCGGGCGCATTGAGCCGATGCAGCGCTTTTTCAACGAAGTCGAGCGGTTGGCGGTGCCGGTGAAAATGACCTTCGATATCGGCAACTGGCAATGGCAGGACCAATCCGCGACCACCGCCGCGCGCCTGCTGGGCCGGCATGTGGACTACCTGCACTGCAAGGCCGTGGCCCGCCGCGCCGACGGCAAGCTGGTGGCCCTGCCGCCGGGCGCCGCCGACCTGCATCTGTGGGAACAACTGCTCAAGCACATGACTCAAGGTATTACCCGGGCCGTGGAATTTCCGCTGCAAGGCAATGACCTGGTGCAGGTCACCGCCCAGCAGGTCGCCACCCTCGCCGTCCTCGGCCAGCCCCGCGTGGAGAACGCACATGTCTGAGATCGATATCCTGTCGTTTGGTGAAACCATGGCGATGTTTGTCGCCGATCAGACCGGCGACCTGGCCCAGGTTGCCCAGTTTCACAAGCGTATTGCCGGCGCCGACAGCAACGTCGCCATCGGCCTGTCACGCCTGGGCTTCAACGTCGCATGGCTGAGCCGCGTGGGTGCCGATTCCCTCGGGCGCTTCGTGGTGGACACCTTGCAGAACGAAGGCCTGGACTGCACTCATGTGGCGGTGGACCCGCTGCACCCCACGGGCTTTCAACTCAAGTCCCGCGAGGAAGCCGGCGATGATCCGCAGGTGGAGTACTTCCGCCGTGGCTCGGCCGCCAGCCATCTGTCGGTCGAGGCGATCAAGCCTGAGCTGTTGCAAGCCCGGCACCTGCACGCCACCGGCATTCCGCCGGCGCTGTCGGATGCCACCCGCGACCTGTCGCGCCAGTTGATGACGCAAATGCGCGAGGCCGGGCGCAGCGTGTCCTTCGACCCGAACTTGCGCCCGTCCCTGTGGGCGAACGAGCAACGCATGATCAGCGAAATCAACGCCCTCGCCTGCCTGGCGGACTGGGTGTTGCCGGGCTTGAGCGAAGGCCGCTTGCTCACCGGTTTTGAAGACCCGGCCGACATCGCCGCGTTTTACCTGGACCAGGGCGTGGAAGCCGTGGCCATCAAGCTCGGGCCCCACGGCGCGTATTACCGCACCCAGCTGGACCAGGGGTTTGTCGCCGCCGTGCCAGTGGCCAAGGTGGTCGACACGGTCGGCGCCGGCGATGGATTTGCCGTGGGCATGATCAGCGCGCTCCTGGAAAACCTGAGCTTCAGCGAAGCCGTGCAGCGCGGCAACTGGATCGGCAGCCGCGCGGTGCAGAGCCGTGGCGACATGGAAGGCTTGCCGTTCAGGACCGATCTGCCCCACACCCAGAAAGCCGGTTAATCAGCATCACCGAGTTACCTGTTGCCACAACTACAACAAGCTCAGGAGCAACCTTATGGAACCGTTGAAACTCGCCACCCGCCGTTGGTGGTACATCATGCCCATCGTGTTTATCACCTACAGCCTGGCGTACCTGGACCGCGCCAACTACGGCTTTGCCGCCGCCTCCGGGATGGCCGAAGACCTGATGATCACCCCGGGCATGTCGTCATTGCTCGGCGCGCTGTTCTTCCTTGGCTACTTTTTCTTCCAGGTGCCCGGTGCGATCTACGCGCAGAAACGCAGCGTGAAGAAGCTGATTTTCGTCAGCCTGATCCTGTGGGGCGGCCTGGCCACCCTGACCGGCATGGTGTCCAACGCCTACATGCTGATCGTGATCCGCTTCATGCTCGGGGTGGTCGAAGCCGCCGTGATGCCGGCGATGCTGGTGTACCTGTGCCACTGGTTCACCCGCGCGGAACGCTCGCGAGCCAACACCTTCCTGATCCTCGGCAACCCGGTGACCATGATGTGGATGTCGGTGGTCTCGGGCTACCTGGTGCAGCATTTCAGCTGGCGCTGGATGTTTATCATCGAAGGTTTGCCGGCGGTGCTGTGGGCGTTTATCTGGTGGAAGCTGGCGGATGAAAAACCCGCAGACGCCAAATGGCTGAGCGCCCAGCATAAAAAAGACCTGGAAACCGCCCTCGCCGAAGAACAAGTGGGCATCAAGGCGGTAAAGAACTACGCCGAGGCCTTTCGCTCACCCAAGGTGATCATCCTGGCGCTGCAGTTTTTCTGCTGGAGCATTGGCGTGTATGGCTTCGTGCTGTGGCTGCCGTCGATCCTCAAGGCCGGCCTGAAAATGGACATGGTCGAGGCCGGCTGGCTGTCGGCGCTGCCGTACCTGGCGGCGGTGATCGGCATGCTGGCGGTGTCCTGGGGCTCGGACAAACTGCAAAAACGTAAACGTTTTGTGTGGCCACCGTTGCTGATCGCCTCCATCGCGTTTTATGCGTCCTACGTGCTCGGCGCCGAACACTTCTGGTGGTCGTACACCCTGCTGGTGATCGCCGGGGCCTGTATGTACGCGCCGTACGGGCCGTTTTTCGCAATCGTCCCCGAGATCCTTCCGGCCAACGTCGCCGGCGGCGCCATGGCGCTGATCAACAGCATGGGCGCCCTCGGTTCGTTCGGCGGTTCGTACCTGGTGGGCTACCTCAACAGCAGCACCGGATCGCCCGGCGCCTCGTACTTGCTGATGAGTGGTGCGCTGCTGGTGTCGGTGGTGTTGACGATCTTTCTCAAGCCCGGCGCCAGTGACCGCGAGCGCGCCCCGCTGCAATCCCTTGAATTGAAGGTAAAGACCTGATGAAAAAGTCTGTCGTGCTCTACAAGAAACTCTCAGCACCGCTGATGGCCCGCCTGCATGAACAGGCCCAGGTCACGCTTATTGAATCACTGGATGAAAGCGGCCTGGCCAAACTGCGTGAAGCCTTGCCGACCGCTCAGGGCTTGCTCGGTGCCAGCCTGCGCCTGGATGCCAAACTGCTGGATCTGGCGCCAAACCTTGAGGCGGTGGCCAGCGTGTCGGTTGGTGTCGACAACTACGATATCGACTACCTGACCGAGCGCGGCATCCTGCTCAGCAATACCCCCGACGTACTGACCGAAACCACCGCCGATACCGGCTTCGCCCTGATCCTGGCGACCGCCCGGCGAGTGGTGGAGCTGGCCAATATGGTGCGTGCCGGCAACTGGAACCAGAACATCGGCCCGCTGCATTTCGGCAGCGATGTACACGGCAAGACGCTTGGCATTATCGGCATGGGCCGGATTGGCGAAGCCTTGGCCCAGCGTGGGCACTTCGGGTTCGGCATGCCGGTGATCTACCACAGCCACTCGCCAAAACCTGCAGTGGAGCAACGTTTTGACGCGCAATACCGCAGCCTGCCGGACCTGCTCCGGGAAGCCGATTTTGTGTGCCTGACCTTGCCGCTGACGGCTGAAACCGAAGATTTGATCGGTGCTGAAGAGTTCGCGTTGATGGGCCCGGAGACGATCTTTATCAACATCTCCCGAGGCAAGGTGGTGGACGAGGCGGCCCTGATCGAGGCGTTGCAACAGCGCACGATTCGTGCGGCGGGGCTGGATGTGTTTGTGCGGGAGCCACTGCAGCATGACTCGCCGTTGTTGCGTTTGAACAATGTGGTGGCGACGCCGCATATCGGTTCAGCGACTCATGAGACGCGGGAGGCGATGGCCAAGTGCGCGGTGGACAATCTGCTGGCGGCGCTGGCGGGTGAGAAGCCGAAGAACCTGGTGAACCCAGCCGCCTGGAAACACTGATTCCTGAAGCACCACAGAAGCCAATGTGGGAGCGGCGGTGCGACGATTCGACTTGCTCGCGAAGGCGGTGTGTCAGCCACCGAATGCATCAACTGACACACCGCTTTCGCGAGCAAGCCCGCTCCCACATTTTTGATCGTATTTCAGGTCAGATGACGAAGCGCGCCACCATCCCGTTCAAATCCACCGCCAGTCGCGACAGCTCATGGCTGGCCGCGCTGGTCTGGTTGGCACCCGCCGCCGACTGCGTCGCCAGGTCGCGGATGTTCACCAGGTTGCGATCCACTTCGCGGGACACCTGAGCCTGTTCTTCCGAGGCACTGGCGATCACCAGGTTGCGCTCGTTGATCAGGCTGATGGACTGGGTGATCTGCTCCAGGGCCACACCGGCAGCCCGCGCCATTTCCAGGGTGCTTTGGGTGCGCTGGTTGCTCTGCTGCATGGACTGCACCGCTTCACCCGTACCGCTCTGGATGCCGGCGACCATTTTCTCGATTTCCTGGGTCGATTGCGCCGTGCGATGGGCCAGGGCCCGCACTTCGTCCGCCACCACCGCAAAACCACGCCCGGCTTCACCGGCACGCGCCGCTTCAATCGCCGCGTTGAGTGCCAGCAGGTTGGTCTGCTCGGCAATCGCGCGAATCACATCCAGTACCTTGCCAATGTCACGGCCCTGGGTGGCCAGGCCTTCGATCAGCACCGAGGTGTTTTGCACGTCCTGGGTCATGGTCTGGATCGCACCGACGGTTTCCACCACTCGGTCGCGCCCTTCCCGCGCAGCCTGGTTGGACTGGCTGGACGCCTCGGAGGTGGACACCGCGTTGCGCGCCACTTCTTCCACGGCGGCCGTCATTTCGTTGACCGCGGTGGCGGCCTGGTCGATTTCGTTGTTTTGCTGTTGCAGGCCTTTGGAGGCTTCTTCGGTGACGGCGCTGAGCTCTTCAGCGGCGGAGGCCAACTGCGTGGCTGAGCCGGCGATGTGCTGGATGGTCTGGCGCAGGTTGTTCTGCATCGCGGCCAAGGCGCCGATCAGGCGGGCCGGTTCGTCCTTGCCGTCGACTTCGATGGGCTTGCTCAGGTTGCCGCCGGCGATGGTTTCAGCAACCTCCAGCGCTTTGCGCAAGGGCGTCACGATACTGCGCGTCAGCAGCCAGGCCAGCAGTACGGTCATCAACGCAGCAATCACGGAGACTGCGATGATGCCAGTGATTGCATCCTGATAACTTTGCCCGGCCTCGGTGTCGGCCTGCTTCGCGTCAGCAGCGTTGATGGCGATCAGTTTATTCAACTGCTCGCCCATCTGGTCGGTGCCGTCCTTGATACGGCTATTGATCAAGGCACGCATCTCTTCGACCTTGTTCTGCTGTGAAAAGGCAACCATCTCGGCCTGGGCCTTCAGATAATTGTCGAGCGTGAGGGAGAACGTTTTGTACAGCGCCGCCTCTTCGTTCCCGGCTGGCATGCCTGCATAAGCGGCCTGTGCCGTCTTGACCTTGTCCACCAGCACACCCATGCGGGTTTGAGCCTCATCCAGAGCCGCCGGCTCACGGTTTACCAGCACACGAAAAGAGAGAATCCGCAGGCGCAGGACGTTTTCGGTCATGGTCGCCAGATACCCGACGCTGGGCAGTTGGTTGGAGCCCATGTCGACCGATGCCTGACGAATCAGAGTCATGCGGTTCGCCGCAAACACCCCAAGAATAACGACAAGCAACGCGATGAAGGCGAAACCGAGAAAAGCTCGAGGTGCGATATTCAGGTTACGAAGGGACATAGGGGGCGCTCTTAGAAGTAGTGGCTGCGAGCATCCCTGCCGCGACACGGTCAGTGGGCGTCAACGCGCCGCTCTGACCGGCTGGCGCCACTGTTGTAATAGGTATGTGGGCCTATAAACGGTATCGGCCGGCTTGAGGATTTAATGGGGGATGTTTCGAAATATTTTTTCACACTTCTGACAACTGGCACTTTCTGGCATCCTGCGCCTCCTTTTTCCTACCCGGGCCCGTATTTTGTCTGACACTCAAACCCCTCGCCCCCGTTATAAATCCGACCTGATCTACGGCCTCGACGACCGTCCGCACTTCAGCGCGGCGATATTTGCCGCCCTGCAGCACGTGCTGGCCAGCTTTGTCGGGATCATCACCCCGACGCTGATCGTCGGCGGCGTGCTGGGCCTGGAAAGCGAAGTGCCGTACCTGGTCAGCATGGCGTTGTTTGTGTCCGGGCTCGGCACCTTTGTGCAGGCCCGCAAGTTCGGCCCGGTGGGTTCGGGCCTGCTGTGCCTGCAAGGCACCAGTTTTTCGTTTATCAGCGTGATCCTCAGTGCCGGCTTCATGGTCAAGGCCCGGGGCGGCGGCACCGATGAGATCCTGTCGACGATCTTCGGCATCTGCTTCTTCGCGGCGTTTATCGAAGTGGTGCTCAGCCAGTTCATCGGCAAGCTGCGCAAGCTGATCACCCCGGTGGTCACCGGCACCATCATTACCTTGATGGGTTTGTCGCTGATCAAGGTGGCCGTCACCGACATGGCCGGCGGTTATGGCGCCAGCGACCTGGGCGCCGCCGGCAACATGGGCCTGGCGGCCCTGGTGCTGCTGACCATCGTGGTGCTCAACCGCTTCAACAACCCGTTCCTGCGCCTGGGTTCGATCGTGATCGGCCTGACCCTGGGTTTTGTGGTGGCCTGGTGGATGGGCCGCGTCGACCTGGGCGCCCTGCCCCAGTTGCCACTGATCAGCATACCGGTGCCGTTCAAGTACGGTTTTTCGTTCGACTGGGTGGCGTTTATCCCGGTGGCGGTGATCTTCCTGATTTCGCCCCTGGAAGCCGCCGGTGACCTGACCGCCAACTCGATGATCTCGCAACAGCCGGTCAAGGGCCCGCTGTACATCAAGCGCATCAAGTCCGGCCTGCTGGCCGACGGCCTCAACTCGGTGATGGCGGCCACCTTCAACAGCTTGCCGATGGTGACCTTCGCCCAGAACAACGGGGTGATCCAGTTGACCGGCGTGGCCAGCCGTTATGTGGCGTACTTCATTGCCGGGCTGCTGGTGCTGCTGGGGCTGTTCCCGATGATCGGCGCGGTGTTGCAACTGATGCCCAAGCCGGTACTGGGCGGCGCCACGCTGATCATGTTCGGCACCGTGGCCGTGGCCGGGATCAAGATCCTCGCCGAAGCCGGCCTGCACCGGCGCAATGTGCTGATCGTGGCGATCTCCCTGGGCATGGGCCTGGGTGTGGCGGCGGTGCCGGAAGTACTGCGCGAGCTGCCCAAGGCACTGCACAACATCTTCGAGTCGCCAATCACCGTGGGGGCGTTCTGCGCTATCGTGCTGAACATCTTCCTGCCTGAGGAGTTCATAGAACTGGAAGAAGATGAATTTGATCCGGAAGCCTCCACCCTCAAAGTGATGCAGGACCCGGACGTCACGAAATAGGAGAACCCGTTTTATGCGCAAGCTCATGGTTTTGTCACTGCTGCTACTCACCCTGAGCGCGTGCGCGCTGTTTCCCAATCGCGACCCGGTGAACATCAACGTGGTGGGCATCGAGCCGCTGCAGAGCCAGGACCTGGAAGTGCGTTTCGCGGTGAAGCTGCGGATACAAAATCCGAATGAAACCGCCATCGACTACAGCGGCGTGGCCCTGGACCTGGAGGTCAATGGCCGGCCGCTGGCGTCCGGGGTGAGTGACCAGGGTGGCTCGATCCCACGCTTTTCGGAGACGGTGCTGACGGTGCCGGTGAGCGTTTCGGCGTTTTCCGTTTTGCGCCAGACCCTTGGCTTGAGCCAGACCCAGAGTTTGAATAACCTGCCGTACGTGTTGCGCGGGAAACTCGCGGGTGGCCTGTTCGGCACCATGCGTTTTGTGGATCGCGGGACCCTGGACTTTCCCAACACTGCCACTTGGTAACGACATGGATGCGCAACCTACGCTGTATACCGAACGGCTGATCCTGCGGCCGTTGACGCTGGAGGATGCCGAGGGTGTCCAGCAGCAATTTCCGCACTGGGAAGTGGTGCGTTACCTGAATGCCCTGGTGCCCTGGCCGTACCCGGCGGATGGTGCGCGCAGCTATCTGGAGCAGGTTGCATTGCCGGCGATGGCCCGGGGTGAGGAGTGGCATTGGTCGATCCGCCTGAAAAGCGCGCCTGGGGTGTTGATTGGTAATGTCAGCCTGATGGATGAGGTGGACAACAACCGCGGCTTTTGGCTGGCGCCGCAGTGGCAGGGCCAGGGGTTGATGGCCGAGGCCAGTGCGGCGGTGACTGAGTATTGGTTTGAGGTGCTGGAGCGGCCTGTGATGCGCGTGCCCAAGGCGGCGCCGAACGTGGCGTCTCGCAGGATTTCCGAGCGGACGGGGATGCGGTTGGTCAGGACCGATGAGGGGCAGTTTGTCGCTGGGAGTTTGCCCAAGGATATCTGGGAGATTACCCGGGAGGAATGGCTGAGGAGTCGGCGGGGCTGAGGTGGGTTTTGGGTGTATATCCGTTATTTGGGTAACGGCTGATAGGGGTTCCGCTCTTACAGCGGCT
>NZ_JACAPZ010000037.1:0-49289 GCF_013385475.1 Pseudomonas sp. G5001 | reverse complement strand
CCAAAGCCGGAGTGAGGGAACACCGAGCCTAGGCGAGGTGCCGAGTGGTGGGGCAAGAGCGTTTTGCTTACTTTTGCGCTGTTCAAAAGTGAGCCGCTGTAAGAGCGGAACCATAAGTGGCCGTTACCTAAATAACGGATATACACCCAACCCCTGCGGGCTACTTCAAATTCCCACTCAAAAACTGCTGCAACCGCTCGCTCTTCGGATTACCCAGCACATCCTCCGGCGCACCCTGTTCCTCCACCAACCCCTTGTGCAAAAACAGCACCTGGCTTGACACCTTGCGCGCAAAGCTCATCTCATGGGTCACCATGATCATCGTCCGGCCTTCCTCAGCCAAACCCTGGATCACCTTCAACACCTCACCCACCAACTCCGGGTCCAGCGCCGAAGTCGGCTCGTCAAACAGCATCACCTCCGGCTCCATCGCCAGCGCCCTGGCAATCGCCACCCGCTGTTGCTGGCCACCCGACAAAAACGCCGGATATTGACCGGCCACCCGCGCCGGCAACCCCACCTTGTCCAGATACCGGCGAGCGCGATCCTCGGCGTCCTTCTTGCTGCAACCCAGCACCCGGCGCGGCGCCATGGTGATGTTCTCCAGCACACTCATGTGGCTCCACAGGTTGAAATGCTGAAACACCATCGCCAACCGCGTACGCAGGCGCTGCAACTCAGCATCATCCGCCACGCGCATCCCATGGCGGTCACTGACCATGCGAATCTGCTGCCCATCCAGCGTCATGGCGCCGTCATTCGGCTGTTCAAGAAAATTGATACACCGCAAAAAGGTACTCTTGCCCGAGCCACTGGCGCCGATCAAGCTGATCACATCACCGGTCCTGGCCTTGAGCGAGACACCTTTGAGCACCTCATTGTCGCCATAGCTTTTATGCAGGCCTTCAACGGTCAATTTGTACATGGGGCGTGCATCCTCAAGGCGAAAGTAGGTAGCCGCTGCGATAGGCTTCAGTGCCGGCGACATGGGCAATGACCATCCCGGCAGTGGCCATGCGCCGCAGCGAACGAGCGTAAAGCAGCCCGGCATTGCGGCAATGCACTGGCGTTACGCGGTCGGAAATGGGGTCGATGATTTCGGCGATCAGTTGCCCGGCGTCCACGTATTCCCCAGGCAGCGCGCTGAATACCAGCAAACCGCCCACGGCTGTGGCCACCGGCTCGACGCCCGCCAGCGGTGTGGCGGGGTAGGGCAATTCCGGCAGCGGTGCCGGCTCGCCGCTGATTGCGCCGAAGTGAATCAGGTAATCGATGATCGCCTGGCAGTCGAGGCTGGCCAGGCCGTGGTTGACGTCGCCCTGGCCGCGCAATTCGACGGTTACCGAAAAGCTGCCCATCGGGATCGGGAAGTGCTCGCCAAACCGTTGTTGCAATTGCCACCACACCAGCGTGAAGCATTCATCGAATGACTGCCCGCCGGAGTCGGTGGCCAACAGGCTGGCTTCCGAACCGATATAGCGCGCCAGCGGCTCCACCCGGGGCCACGCTTCGGGGGTGGTGTACAGGTGCGCCACGGCTTCGAAGTCGCAGTGCAGGTCCAGCACCATGTCGGCATCACACGCCAGTCGTTGCAGCACCAGGCGTTGGGATTCGAGTTGTGTGACGGGCGTTTGCGCCGCCAGGGCCATGGTCAGCGCATCGCGGATCAGTTCGACGTTGTGCGCAGGATCATCTCCCAGCAGGCCTTCGACTTGATTGCCAACCTCGTCGGACAGGTCGACAAACAGGCGGTTGAAGTTCTGCCCGCTTTCCAGCTCGTAGCGGCCCAGGGGGATGTCCATCAACACCTGTTCCAGGCCGGTCGGGTTGGCGATCGGTACCAGCACGATCTCGCTGCGCAGGCGGCCGGCCGCAGCCAGCTCCGCCAGGCGCGCCTTCAAGTGCCAGGCCACCAGCATGCCCGGCAATTCGTCGGCGTGCAGTGACGACTGGATGTAGACCTTGCCTTCGGCCTGCTCCGGCCCGAAGTGGAAACTGTGGATTTGTCGCTCCGTGCCCGGCACCGGCGCCACAAGTGGATGAATCTGATGACGCATGAAGGCTCCTTAGTGGCTGGGGCCGAGAAAGGCCAGCCAGCGACGCTCCGCCAGACGAAACAGACCGACCAGGGCAAAGGTCACGGTCAGGTAGATCAGCGCAGCGATACCGAATGATTGAAAGGTCATGTAGGTGGCCGAGTTGGCGTCCCGGGCGACTTTCAGGATATCCGGGATGGTCGCGGTGAAGGCCACCGTCGTCGAGTGCAGCATCAGGATCACTTCATTACTGTAGTACGGCAGCGAGCGGCGCAGGGCCGACGGCATGATCACGTAGGCATACAGCTTCCAGCCGCTGAGGCCGTAGGCTTTCGCCGCTTCGACTTCGCCGTGGGCCATGCTGCGGATCGCCCCGGCAAAAATCTCCGTGGTGTAGGCGCAGGTGTTGAGGGCGAAGGCGAGAATCGTGCAGTTCATCGCATCACGAAAGAACGCGTCCAGCACCGGCTGCGCGCGAACCGCCGCGATGCTGTAGATCCCGGTGTAGCAAATCAGCAACTGGATATACAGCGGCGTGCCGCGAAACAGGTAGGTGTAGAACTGCACCGGCCAGCGTACCCAGCGATTGCGCGACACCCGCGCAATGGACAGCGGGATCGATACCAGGAAGCCGATGAAGATCGACGCGCTGAGCAGCCACATCGTCATGGCCAGCCCGGTGATGTGCTGGCCGTCGCTGTAAAGGAAGGGGCGCCAGTATTGCTGGATAAGTTCGATCATCGCACTGCCTCCCGGGAGCCTGCGGAGTAGCGCCGTTCGAGGCGGCGCAGGACGAAGTTGGACGCGCTGGTGATCAACAGGTAGATAAACGCGGCGATCACCAGGAAATAGAACAGCTGATAAGTACTCTTGCCGGCATCCTGAGCGGCCTTGACCAGGTCGGCCAGGCCGATGATCGACACCAGGGCGGTGGCCTTGAGCATCACGCACCAGTTGTTGTTAATGCCCGGCAGGGCGAAGCGCATCATCTGCGGGAAGGTCACGAAGCGAAACCGCTGGCCACGCGTGAGCCCGTAGGCCGTGGCGGCCTCCAACTGGCCACGGGGCACGGCGAGGATCGCGCCGCGAAAGGTCTCGGTGAAATACGCACCGTAGATAAAGCCCAGGGTGATGACCCCGGCGCTGAATGGGTCGATCTCGATGTAGTCCCATTCCATAAAGTCGGTAAAGCTGGTCAGCCAGATTTGCAGGCTGTAGAAAATCAGCAGCATCAGCACCAGGTCGGGCACGCCGCGAATCAGGGTGGTGTAGATCTGCGCGGGAATCCGCAGGAACGGCAGGCTGGACAGTTTGGCGGTAGCCCCGAGCAGGCCCAGCAACACGCTGACGGCCAGGGAGAACACTGACAACTTGACGGTCATCCAGGTGCCTTGCAGCAACAGCGGGCCGAAACCCTTCAAGCTGAAGGCACTGAGCCCCAGGGTTTGCAAAAGATCTTCGAACATAAATCAGGACCTATGGCGATAAAAAAGCGCCCCTCCAGAGGAAGGGCGCCCCAGGCATTATTTGCCGCTGTACAGGTTCAGATCGCCAAAGTGTTTCTTCTGGATGGTGGCGTAGGTGCCATCATCGTGTAACGCTTTGATACCTTTATCCAACAAGGCCTTGAGGTCTTTGTTACCTTTTTTGATACCGACCGCAGTTTTGGACGGCAGCAGTGGATCGTCGATGGCCTTGCTGACTTCGTAGTCAGCACCGGCTGGCGACTTCAAAAAGCCCAGTTCGGCTTGCAGCATGTCCTGCACGGAAGCGTCCAGGCGGCCGGAAGTCAGGTCGGCGTACACCTGGTCCTGGTTGGCGTAGGCCTTGGTGGTGACACCGGCCTTGTCCAGTACGGCCTTGGCGTAGGCTTCCTGGATGGTGCCTTGCTCGTAGCCCACGGTTTTACCCTTCAGGGACTCAGGCGTGGAGAAGTTTGCGCCCTTTTTGAACACCAGCGAGGTTGGGCCGGAGAACAGCTCGTTGGAGAAGTCGATCGCCTTTTCACGGGCTTCGGTCACGGTCATCGAGGAAATCACGCCGTCAAACTTGTTGGCGTTGAGGCCTGGAATCATGCCGTCGAAATCACTTTCGACCCACTTGCACTTGACCTTCAGCTCGGCACAGATGGCATTGCCCAGGTCGATATCGAAGCCCACCAGGCTGCCGTCAGCGGCTTTAGACTCAAATGGCGCGTAGGACGGATCGACACCAAAACGCAATTCCTTGTATTCCTTGGCCAGCGCGGAACCGGCGGCCATGCACAGAGCCAGTGCAGAAAGGGTCAGCAATGCTTTTTTCATTATGTAATCCCTGGAAACCAAGATAAGCGCTTGTGGCGCGGTTAGGACTGTTACTGAACGGTGTCAGACCGGACTCAAGTAGCAATTTCTGCACCATAGTTCCGAATGGTCGTTTTAAAAGGTGAGATTAAGGAGTTGTGCCAGTAGGAAATGCCCGAAAATGGGCATTGATCAATCTATGCATTATTTTGGGGCGTGTGAGGTTTTCAAATGTGGGAGCGGGCTTGCTCGCGAATGCGGTGGATCAGTCGGTACATGTATTGACTGACACACCGCATTCGCGAGCAAGCCCGCTCCCACATTGATCGGTGGCGTTCGTGAGAGACGTGTCAGGCCAGTAAATCCTGCAGGGTCGCCAGGTTGTCGGCTTCCTCGACGGCCTTGTCCTGGCGCCAGCGCAACATCCTCGGGAAACGCACCGCAATCCCGCTCTTGTGCCGCTTGGACAGGGCAATCCCTTCAAAACCCAGTTCAAACACCATGCTCGGCGTGACGCTGCTGACCGGGCCGAATTTCTCCACGGTGGTCTTGCGCACGATGGCGTCGACCTTGCGCATTTCCTCATCGGTCAGCCCCGAATACGCCTTGGCGAACGGCACCAACGTACGCTCAGTACCGGGCGGGCCGTCCCACACCGCAAAGGTGTAGTCGCTGTACAGGCTGGCGCGCCGGCCATGGCCGCGCTGGGCGTAGATCAACACCGCATCGACGCTGAACGGGTCGACTTTCCACTTCCACCACACGCCCATGTCCTTGGTCCGGCCCACGCCGTAGAGCCCGTCCCGGGCCTTGAGCATCATGCCTTCCACGCCCAGGCTGCGGGACGCCTCACGCTGCTCTGCCAAGTCTTGCCAGCTATCGCCGATCAGCAATGGCGACGTGCGCAACGTTGGCTGGTCGCAGTCGCTGACCACCAGCTCCAGTTGCGCCCGGCGTTCGGCCTGGGTGTGGTTGCGCCAGTCTTCGCCGTGGTGTTCCAGCAGGTCATAAGCCAGCACGGCGACCGGCGCGTCTTCGAGGATTTTCTTGCCCAGGGTCTTGCGGCCAATGCGCTGTTGCAGCAGGGCGAAGGGTTGCACCGAGTCCTTCCACACCACGATTTCGCCGTCGATCACCGTGCCATCGGGCAGGCTGTTTTCCAGGTCATGAAGCTCCGGAAAGCGCTCGGTGACCAGTTCTTCGCCCCGAGACCAGACCCACAAGCGGCCTTCGCGCTTGACCAGTTGTGCGCGGATACCGTCCCACTTCCATTCCACTTGCCAGTCAGCAGGGGAGCCGAGCAAGGCATCGAACTGTTCCACCGGCTGGGCCAGGCCATGGGCCAGGAAAAACGGATAAGGCTGCCCGCCACGCTGGGCGTGTTCGTCGGACGATTCGGCGGCAATCAGCTTCAAGTAGCCTTCGGCCGTCGGACGGTTCGACAGGTCGGTGTAGCCCACCAGCCGCTGGGCCACGCGTTTGCTGTCCAGCCCGGCCATGGCGGCCAGGGCGCGGGTGACCAGCAACTTCGACACACCGACCCGGAAGCTGCCGGTGATCAGCTTGATGCAGAGCATCAGGCTCGGCTGATCCAGCTGTGCCCACAACGCGGGCAGGCGTTCTGCCAGTTCTTCTGGCGGCAGGCCGCGCAAGGGCAGGAGTTTTTCTTCCAGCCACACGGCCAGACCATCGTCCGAGGTGTGGGGCGATTCCGGTAACAGCAGGGAAATGGTTTCCGCCAGGTCCCCTACCGACTGATAACTCTCTTCGAACAGCCACGGCTCAATGCTCGCGGCTTCGGTGGCCATGTCCCGCAGCAACCGCGTGGGTACCAGTTGTCGGGGCCGGCCGCCGGATAAAAAGTACACCGCCCACGCAGCATCTTCCGCGGGCGCCTGTAGGAAATAAGCCTGCAAGGCGGCGAGCTTGGCGTTGCTGGAGGTGGTGGCGTCGAGGTTGGCGTACAGCTCGGCGAAGGCTTTCATGACGTGGCCTCCTCTTCGTCATCGCCGTATTCGGTGGTGAATCCCTGGGCATCCAGGCCCTTTTCCCGCAGGTGCCTGACCAATACGCCCACAGAACCGTGGGTGACCATTACCCGCTCGGCACCGGTTTGCTCAATGGCCCATAACAGTCCGGGCCAATCGGCGTGGTCCGAGAGCACAAAGCCGCGATCCACGCCGCGCCGCCGCCGGGTGCCGCGCAGGCGCATCCAGCCGCTGGCGAAGGCGTCACTGTAGTCGCCGAAGCGGCGCATCCAGGTGCTGCCACCGGCGGAGGGCGGGGCGATGATCAGGGCCTGGCGCAACAAAGGGTCGGTCTTTTTGAAGTCGCCGGCGTAGAGGGTTTCAGGGATATAGATGCCAGCTTCGCGGTACACCCGGTTCAAGGGTTCGACCGCGCCATGGCTGAGGATCGGGCCGATGCTGGCGTCGATGCCGTGGAGAATCCGCTGGGCTTTGCCGAAGGAATAACAGAACAACACGCTGGCCTTGCCGGCGGCGATATTGGCCTGCCACCAGTCGTTGATCCCGGCAAAAATCTGCGCCTGGGGCTGCCAGCGGTAGATCGGCAGGCCGAAGGTCGATTCGGTGATAAACGTATGGCAGCGCACCGGTTCGAACGGCGCGCAGGTGCCGTCGGGCTCGACTTTATAGTCGCCGGAGGCGACCCAGACTTCACCCTGGTATTCCAGGCGCACCTGGGCGGAGCCGAGGACATGGCCGGCGGGGTGGAAACTCAAGGTGACGCCGTGGTGGCGCAGGCTTTCGCCGTAGGCCAGGGTTTGCAGGTTGATGTCCTGGCCGAGGCGCGAGCGCAGGATGCCTTCGCCGGGGGCGGCGGCCAGGTAGTGTTGGTTGCCGGTGCGGGCGTGGTCGCCGTGGGCGTGGGTGATGACCGAACGTTCCACCGGGCGCCAGGGGTCGATGTAGAAATCCCCGGCGGGGCAGTAGAGGCCTTCGGGCCGGGCGATAACAAGGTCCATGGGCGTGCCGTGGAGGTGGGCTTGTTAATTATGAGGCGGGGGCGGGTGGAGAAGTTCTATCGGAATGCATGCAATCAAATGTGGGAGCGGGCTTGCTCGCGAATGCGGTGTGTCAGTCAATAGCTCTGGTGACTGATCCGCCGCTTTCGCGAGCAAGCCCGCTCCCACATTTTGATCCGGTTGAGTCTGGGAAACCGGGTTACTTGCCCGGCACCAGCGTCAACCGCGTCTTCCCGTACACCCCGTCAAAGTTCTGTGGCTGCATCGGGAAGCTCAGGTATTGCGCCTTCAGCCACGGGTCGATGCCATTGGCATAGTTCGGGCTGGCCGGGTTGCCGGATTGGCCGATGCCGCTTTGGCCCATCATCGGTTCCGCCAGGCCGAAGTCGACAATCATCCGCAGCGCCGGCACCTGGGTCGTGTCGAAACTCTGGCCCCAGCTATACGGTGCGCTGTTCAGGGTGTTGTGATCGCCGCCCGCGGCCAGTGGGCCGCGAATGGCCTGGCCGCTGGTGTTCTTCCAGGTGTAGCTGTGCAGTTTGCCCCACTGCCAGGCCTTGTGATCGGCGCCCAGCGCGCTGTCGCCTGCGGTGATCGCGGCGGCCAGGCTGCGGGCGAGGATCGCCGGCTTGTCGGTTTTCTGCCCGGTGCGGGCGTCATTCCAGAACGGGCTGTCTTCGCGCCCCAGCAGGTGGTCGGCCACCGCCGAGTACGACAGGTTGGCGTTACCGATGAAGGCTTTCCAGGTGGCGCTGTTTTCCGGACCGAGTTCGTCGAGGAAAATCTGCTTGGCGCTTTCCTGCAGGAACAACTCATAAATCGCCGCGTCGGCGGAGGTGGATGCCAGCCGACCGTCGAAGGCCATCAGGCGGCCCAGTGCTTCCCGCGCCTTGGCCTGGTCTGCCACCGGCAATCCATCGATTGCCTGTTTCAGCGGCTGGGCCATGCCCGGCGCCTGGAACATGCTCTTGAGCTTGGCGGCAAACGTGGTGGTCTGGTCGTACTGCATGGCAATCATGCTGCGGCTGTCATGCTTGCCGCTGCCGGCCAGTTGCGCGATACGTTCGGCGCGTTCCGGCGCGGCCCACGAGTTGGACAGTTGCATGCCGTAGCCACGGGGAATGGTGCGCTGGTTGGCCGTGCCGATCCAACCCTGGGCCGGGTCCTGATCGTAGGGGTGCAGCATCGCGTCGGCGTAGCCATCCCAGTCGAAACGCCCGTCCCAGCCCGGCGATGGCACCAGGCCTTCGCCTTCACGGCGGTTGGGGAAGCGCCCGGTCACTTGCCAGCCAATGCTGCTGGCGTCGGCGAAGACCATGTTCAAGGCAATTGCGCGAATTTCCCGGGTGGCGTCAGACGCTTTACCGGCGGTTTGCGCACGGGACAGGTCGAAGAACGCGTCCAGGCTCTTGTCGTCCTTGAAATCGGCGGTTTGCAACGCCAGGCCGTAGCCGCTGGTCAGCGACTGGGCACTGTTGAGCAGCGGCCCGTGGCGGGTTTCGTACACCGCTTCGCGAATCGGCCGCTGGCCCTTGGCGAAGTAGGTTTCATTGCGCACGATGGCGGGCAGCCATTTGCCGTTGTTTTCGTAGTACAGCGCGTTGCCCTGGCGCTTGACCTTCTCCAGGAATACGTCCTGGGTGTCACCCGAGACCTGGCTCATGCTCCAGGCCACCTTGCCGTTGAAGCCGGAAAGCAGGGTTGGCAAACCGGCGATGGACACACCGGCGGCCTGGTATTTCGGCGAGCGGATCTGCACGTAGTTCCACAGCGACGGGGCCTGCATCGAGGTCGACAGGTCATTGGCCAGCAGGCTCTTGTTGCTGCGGCTGCGCTGCGGGCCGATCGCCCAGTTGCTGGAGCTGGACGTGCCCAGGGTGTTGAGGGTGCCGAGGTGCTCGCTGAGGCTGGTCAGCGCAGCGAGGCCCGGGATCTGGCCCAGGTTGATGCCCTTGAGCTTGTCGGACTCGGCCACTGGCAGCGGTTCATCCGGGTAGCTCGGGGTCAGCCAGGCGAGTTTGTCGGCACCGACTTTTTGCGCGAGCACCAATGACGACAGCTCTTCCTGCAAGTTGGTCGACTCGCTGAAATTCAGCAGGCAGAACAGCAGCGCCGAATCTTCCGGCTTCCAGTATTCAGGCTTGTAGCCAGTCTGGGCCAGGTCTGGCGGCAGCTTGTCGCGGTAGCGGAACAGGTAGGCGTTGACCCCGCGCGCATACACCTCAAAGAAGCGCTTGAGGCGCGGCGACGAGGCGTTATAAAGCTCGCCGGCGCTTTTGCGCAGGTTGACCGCCCGCATGAAACGGTCGACATCCAGCACATCCGGCCCGGACATTTCCGCCAGGCGGCCCTGGGCCAGCAGGCGCAGGGTGACCATCTGGGTGATGCGGTCGCTGGCGTGCACGTAGCCCAGGGTGAACAGCGCATCGTGGAAGGTGCTGCTTTCAATCAGCGGGATGCCCTGGCTGTTGCGGCGCACCGAAACGTTCTGCGCCAGGCCCTTGATCGGCTGTACGCCGGAAACCGGAGGCAGGGTGTCTTGGGTGCTCTGTAACTGGCAACCGGCCAGGCCCAAGGCACTGGCAATTGCCGCGGCAACGCCGAACCGGGGAAGAAAATGTGAGAGGGCTGGCGAGGCCATGGCAAAGCTCCTGCGGGGGGTAGCGTCAGTAAAGGCGCTACGTTAGTGAGCGCGGCGAAACGACGCAAGCGGGAGGCGATGCTTATTTCAGGATTTGCGTAAGGTTTCCAGTCGGGCACAAATCAGTGTGGGAGCGGGTTTGCTCGCGAATGCGGTGTATCAGCTAAAAGAGTTGTGGCTGATCCACCGCATTCGCGAGCAAGCCCGCTCCCACATTTTGATCCCGTTGACCTTCAGGATTTTGGCGGATTGACCTTCTGCACCAGCTCATAGGCACGCACCGTCGCCGGGCGTTGCTTGATGTGGTTGAACCAGCGTTCTACATGTGGGAAGTCTTCCAGCTTCTGGCTCTGCCACTTGTGGGAAACGATCCACGGGTAGAT
Source organism: Pseudomonas sp. G5001 (assembly GCF_013385475.1). NCBI lineage: Bacteria > Pseudomonadati > Pseudomonadota > Gammaproteobacteria > Pseudomonadales > Pseudomonadaceae > Pseudomonas > Pseudomonas sp. G5001. The sequence continues at coordinate 38,961 of NZ_JACAPZ010000037.1, read as the reverse complement.
CGCCATGTCGGCAATGCTGTATTCCTCGCCGGCCACGAACGTGCGGTCGGCCAGGCGCCGGTCCAGCACGCCATACAGGCGGGCGGTCTCATCCACATAGCGTTTGATCGCGTAGGGAATCTTTTCCGGGGCGAACTGGCTGAAGTGGTGATTTTGGCCGGCCATCGGCCCCAGGCCACCCATTTGCCAGAACAGCCATTGCAGCGCTTCCTGACGACCACGCAGGTCCTGGGGAATGAACTTGCCGGTTTTTTCCGCGAGGTACAGCAGGATCGCACCGGATTCGAACAGGGAAATCGGCGCGCCGCCGTCGGTCGGGTTCTGATCGACGATGGCCGGGATGCGGTTATTGGGGGCGATCTTCAGGAAGTCGGGCTTGAACTGATCGCCCTGGCCGATGTTGATCGGGTGTACCTCGTAAGGCAGGCCGGCTTCTTCCAGGAACAACGATACTTTGTGACCGTTGGGGGTGGTCCAGTAATACAGGTCGATCATGAAGCTCTCCAAGGGTGGTGATGCTTGAGCGAATGCCTGTAGGTATAGGTGATGTTAGGGTGACGAAAATTCAATGAAACATTTGGGTCTATCGATATGGAAATTCGTGCGGGCGCAGCGTTGATTCTGATTGACCAGCAAAAAGGCATTCATCATCCCAGGCTGGGACGGCGCAATAATCCGCACGCCGAGGCGCGCATGCTGGCGTTGCTGGCGCATTGGCGGCGCGAAGGCTGGCCGGTGATTCATGTGCAGCATCTGTCCCATTCGCCGGAATCGGTGTTCTGGCCGCAGCAGTCGGGGGTGGAGTTTCAGGACGCGTTTATTCCGCAGGCGGGTGAGCAGTTGATCCAGAAACGGGTGCCGGACGCATTTTGTGGGACGGGGCTGGAAGCGAGGTTGCGTGAGGCCGGGCTTCGGCAAGTGGTGCTGGTGGGCGTGGCCACCCATAACTCGGTGGAGGCCACGGCCCGCAGTGCCGGCAACCTGGGGTTTGAGACGTGGGTTATCGAAGATGCCTGCTACACCTTCGACAAGGCGGACTTTTTCGGGCAGATGCATTCGGCGCAGGCGGTACATGCCATGTCGTTGGGCAACCTGCACGGCGAGTACGCCACAGTGATTTCCTCCAAACAGTTGCTGGAGTGACCGTTGTGGCGAGGGAGCTTGCTCCCGCTGGACCAGGCTGGAGCTCCAGTGCGAAGCGCTCCCGAGTGCCTCACCTCAGTCCGCCTGAAGACGCGCGTGCACAGATTTTGGGGCTGCTACGCAGCCCAACGGGAGCAAGCTCCCTCGCCACAGAGGATCTAAGCCACCGCGCCGTCCACCAACACCTGCAACGTTTGTTGTGAGCATCGCTCGATGCGTACCCGCACACCATAGACTTCGGCAAACAGCGCCGTATCCAGCACGTCATCCGCCGCGCCACTGGCGTACAGCCGGCCCTGGCGCAGCACCGCGATATGGTCGGCATAGCGCGCCGCGAGGTTGATGTCGTGCAGCACCACCACGGCGATCAGGTTGTGTTCCCGCACCAGGTCGCGCACGCAATCCATGACCTTCAACTGGTAGTTCAAGTCCAGCGCACTGGTGGGTTCATCCAGCAGCATCACCTGTGGCCGACGCGCAATCAGTTGCGCCAGGCTGACCAGTTGCCGCTGGCCGCCGGATAACGTGCTCAATAGCTGATCCGCCAGATGAGCGATGCCAATCCTTTGCAACGCATCAAAGGCCTCGCGCATGCACGCGTCGCTTGAAAGCGCAATGCCCTCGACGTTCGCCACCCGCAGCGCCGCGATCACGCTTTCCATCACACTCAGGCTCAAGCCCGGCGGAAGGTTTTGCGGCATATAGGTCACACGCCGGGCGCGTTCACCGACGGACATTTTCGTCAGGTCCAGGTCACCCAATCTGACAACGCCCTGCATCTTTTCCAGCCCCGCCACCGCCCTCAGCAACGTCGACTTGCCCGCACCGTTCGGCCCGATCAACGCGGTCAGGCTGCCGTGGGCCAAGGTTGGCAAACTCAGGTCATACACAATCTGGCGCCGGCCATAGCTGACCTGGGCGTTCTGAATCGACAGCCCGCTGCTCATAACTGCCTCCCGCGCTTGAACACCAGCAACACGAAAATCGGCACGCCCACCAGAGCGGTGACGATACCCACGGGTACGATCACCCCGGGCATGATCAGCTTGCTGGCGATGGATGACAGCGACAACAGTAACGCGCCGACAAGCGCGCTGGCCGGCAGCAGGAAGCGCTGGTCTTCACCCACCAGAATCCGCGCGATGTGCGGACCCACCAGGCCGATAAATCCGATGGTTCCCACAAACGCCACGGCGGTGGCCGACAGCAGGCTGATGCGCAACAACGAGAAAAACCGCAGGCGCTTCACATCGACACCGAAGCTTTGCGCGCGGTCTTCGCCCATGCGCAACAGGGTCAGGCGTGGCGCGGCCGCGAAGGAAAAGGGCATGACCACGGCGACCACCAACGCGAGGATGCCGAGCTTGTCCCAGTTGGCCCGGGTCACGCTGCCCAGGGTCCAGAACACCAGTTGTTGCAGCACATCTTCGGTGGCGACCAGTTGCAACAGGGCGACCACCGCGTTGCAACTGAACACCAGGGCAATCCCGAACAGCACCAGGCTTTCCACCCCGGCTCCGCGCAGGCGCGACATGGCCTGCAGCAAAAAGACCGAGGCGGCGGCAAACACAAAGGCTGAAATGGAAATCGCCGTATTGACCGACACCCACAGCGTCGTCACCGGAAACACAATCACCAGGGACGCGCCCAACGCCGCCGCCGAGGAAACCCCCAGGGTGAATGGACTGGCGAGCGGGTTGTTAAGGATCGCCTGCATCTCGGCGCCCGCCAGCGACAGCGCGCAACCGACCAACACCGCCATCAAGGCGTAGGGCAGGCGCACGTTCCAGATGATCACCTGGTCGGTGGCGCTCAGGTGGGCCGGGTGCAGCAAGCCATCGAGCAGGGCGCCAAGGCCCATGCCCGACGGGCCGCTGGCCAGGTCCACGAGGATCGCGCACATCAGCGCGCCACCCAGCAGGGCCAGCAGCCAGAAGCGGCGGGCCAGCAGGCGGCGATAGCCTTGGCTGGCGGTGGCGAGGTCGAGGGTTTGAGTGGTCATTGGATTCGCAGCCTTGAAAACGACGAAAATCCCTGCCGGTACACGGTCAGTGTGGGAGCTGGCTTGCCTGCGATGGCGATGGTGAATCCAACACCGCTATCGCAGGCAAGCCAGCTCCCACAGGAACCGTGTCCAGGCAGGGAATGGGTTGTGAGCCTTAGTTACTTGGGTTTGCCATCAATCCAGTAAGCACCCTGCAGCGGCATGCCGAGGAACTGTTGGTTCATCGCTCCCATGGTCGCCTTGGGATCCAGCTTGGCGAACAATTCCGGATGCACCCACTTGGCCAGCGCTTCAATCGCCAGCAGGTTGTACGGCGAGTTGTAGAAGTCATGCCACAGACCGTGGGAATTGCCCTCACGAATCGCCCGAAGGTTCACAAACTCAGGGCGGGCCAGCACGGCGTCAAACGCGGCACGCGCGTCTTCGTTGCTCACGCCAGCACCCAGAATCAACCCGGGCTTGTGATTGCCGGTGGCCACATACACATCCGGGTCAGCTTTCAGCGCGTACTCGACACTGATATCTCCCAGCGCCCCCGGCACCACGTCGGCGGCGATGTTGCGCCCGCCCACCAGCTTGATCACTTCACCCATGCCGCTCTTGCCAGTGGTGTGCCCCGGTGCCTGCCAGGCGCCGGCGAGCAATTCCAGGAACACGCTCGGGCGCGGCCCGGCCGGCAAGGTGGCGACGGCGTCGGTGATCACCTTGATGTGCTGGTCATAAAAGTCGAGGAACGCCTTGGCCTGGGTCTCCCGGCCCAGGGCCTGGCCCAGGGCGGTCATGCTGGCGTGGGTGCCTTGCACCGGGTTGATGCGGAAGTCGACGAACAACACTGCAATGCCCGCCTTGGCCAACACGTCCGCCACCGGGCTGTGTTCAGTCGGGCCATGGCCGGAAATGCTGAACACCGCCAGGTCCGGCTTCAGCGAAAGAATTTCCTCGGCGCTGACGCTTTGCTCCGACGCCTGGCCAATCAGCGGAATGTCTTTTACCGTCGGAAATTTCGCCACGTAGGCGTTATAGGTGTGGGCGTCCAACAGTTTCAAATCATTCTGCCAGCCGACAATCCGTTGGAATGGCGCGTCCTTGTCCAGCAAGGCAAAGGCCGAAATCAGCCGGCCTTCGCCGAGCACCACGCGCTGCACGTGGTCTGGCACCTCGACCTTGCGGCCCAGCACGTCGGTGACTTCATGGGCGGCGGCGGTTTCGGCGTGGCCGAGGATCAGCACGGCAAACAGTGCGCCCAGCTTGAGGAAGTTGCGGGGTTTCAGCATGGCGAGAACTCCAGGTGAAGGCGGCGCATCAGACATCGCTCCAGCGCCGCAAAAGGTTGTGATAGGCGCCGCTCAGTTGCAGCAACGCGTGGTCGTCGGCGTGTTGCGCGGTGAGGCGTTGAATCGCCACGTCCATGTCCAGCAGCAGTTGGCGCTGGCTGTCTTCGCGCACCAGGCTTTCGATCCAGAAGAAACTGGCGATGCGCTCGCCGCGGGTGACCGGGTTGATCTTGTGCAAACTGCTGCCGGGATAAATCAGCAGGTGCCCGGCGGGCAGCTTCACCGCGTGTTCGCCGAAGGTGTCGCGGATCACCAGTTCGCCGCCGCCGTAGCTGGCCGGATCAGCCAGGAACAAGGTGGCGGAGATGTCGGTGCGCACCCGTTCGCGCACGCCCTTGAGGCCGCGAATCGCATTGTCGATATGCCAGTCGAAGGCCTCGCCGCCGCTGTAGCGGTTGAACAGCGGCGGGTAGATTTTCTTCGGCAGGGCGGCGGACATGAACAGCGCGTTGTCCGACAGCCGCGACAGAATCTGCTCACCCAGGCGAATCGCTACCGGCGCATCTTCCGACAGCTGCCGGTTGTTTTTCGCCCTGGCCGAGCGTTGCCCGGCGGTGACCTTGCCGTCGACCCACGGTTGATCGAGCAGGGTGGCGACGGCCACCTCGACTTCTTCGGCACTCAACAGGGCCGGGATTTCGATCAGCACGGCTTAAAACTCATAGTCGACGCTGGCGGTGAGCGTGCGCCCGGCGCCCGGGATGCCGTAGAGCTGGAAGCCGTCCAGGGACGCGCCGATCTGGCTGTAGTAGAACTTGTTAAACACGTTGTTCAGGTTGAGGTTGACCGTGGTCTGCTTGCTCACCTTGTATTGCGCAGCCACGTTGTTGAGCCAGTAGCCGGGCGCCTTTTCGTGGTCGCGGGTGTAGATCGCGTACACGCCGGACGGGCCGGTGGCGTAGCTGCTGTTGTTGTTCAGGCCGCCGACGTATTTGTTGTCGCTGTAGCGGCGGCGTCCTACGTATTGCGCGCCGTAACTCAGGCTCAGGTCGTCGGTGACGGCGTAGGTGGTCCACAGGTTGGCGGTCAGGTCGGGAACGTTCTTGGCTTCCTCGCCTTTGTTGGCCCCTTTGGTCTGGGTGCTTTTCAGCGCGGAGAACCCGCTGTACACCGTCCAGCGCGGGCTGATATTGCCTTGCAGGCCCAGTTCCACACCGTCTACGCGCTTGGCGGGGAGGGCGCGTACCGGAGCGCTTTCGCCGTCCTGGTATTCCCAGGAGTTGTCCAGTTCGGTGCGGAAGATCGCGGCGGTGACGTTCAGCAGGTCGTGGGCAATGTCCCACTTGGTGCCGATCTCGTAGGTCTTCGACTTGGCCGGGGTGTAGTTGCTGGTGCTCGCGGCGCCGTAGATCTGGTTGTTGGTCGACGCGCCCAGGGCTGACGGTTGTGCCGCTTCGCTGTAGGACACGTAGATGCTGCCGTTAGGCAACGGCTTGTACACCGCGCCGATCCGGCCGCTCACGGCACCGTCGGTGCTGTCGATGGACGCTTGGCCACGCTGGGTGGTTTTGGCCTGCCAGTTGTCGTAGCGCAGGGAGCCGAGCACTTGCCACTGTTCATTCAGGGTGATGGTGTCACCCAGGTAGATGCCGGCGTTGTCGATCACTGAGCGTGGCTGGCCTTCACCCTTGGTCACTTCGGTGCTGGCGAAGCTGTGGTTCGGGTCGTTCATGTCGAAGAACAGGTCGCCGGCCGGCACTTCGGCGTTGCGTTTCAGGCCGCCGTAGGTCTCGTGATAGAACTCGAGCCCGCTGACCACCGCGTGTTCCAGCCCGCCGGTATTGAGCTTGAAGGCGAAGTCGGTCTGGTTGTCGAGGATGGTGTAGCGCGTCGACTGGCCGAAGTCGCTCCCTCGCAAAATACCGTAGGCGGTGTTACCGCTGTTGGCGTATCCCGGGTACGCATTTACCGTGCTGCCGGGCACTTGGCTGATCGGTCCTACGCCGGTGTAGCCCAAGGTCGCACAGCGCGTGCCGGTGCAGGTTTTCTGGCCATTGCCGTTGGCGGCGAAGAAGCGCGCGGGCGAGAGCACCGCGAAGTTGTCGGTGCGTTCCCACTTGGTCTGGTTCTTCAGGGTCGCTTCGTTCCAGTCGAAATCATGCTCGAAGCGGGTGGTCAGCGAAGTGGTTTTGGTCTGCTGGGTGTACAGGTGCGAGTCGCCATACCAGTTGGAGCGCTTGACTCCCGGCATGCGGTCGCCGTCGGTGCCGCGCTGGATCGGCACACCGCCGTCCGGCGTGTTGTCGTCCTTCTGGTAGAAGGTGTCGATAAACAGGCGGGTGTCGGTGCCCAGGCCGAAGCCGAGGGAGGTCGCGATGCCCCAGCGGTCGTAGTCCACGTCGTCACGCTCGGCCACCTGGTTGTAGTGCTTCATCAGGTTGATGCGCAGGGCGGTGGTGTCATTCAGTTGTTGGTTGAAATCGCCGGTGAGGCGGCGGTAGCTGTCGGTGCCGATGCCGGCCGAGAGTTTGTTGGCATCCCCCAGGTGCGCCTCTTTACTCACCAGGTTGACGCTGCCGCCTACCGCGGAAACGCCGGATTCGATCGAGCCGGTGCCCTTGAACACTTCTGCCTGTTGCAGGTTGAAGGTGTCGGTGCGGGTCGATTGGCCGGCATCGCGCACACCGTCGACGGTCAGGCTCTGCTCCGAAGAAAACCCGCGAATCGAAAACAGGTCGCCCCAGCCCAGGTTGCCTTCGCCGGACATGAAGGTGATGCCCGGCACGTTGCGCAACACTTCCTGCAAGGTCTGCGCGTTTTGCTCCTTGAGCACTTGCTGCGGGACGATGGTTACGCTTTGCGGGGCATCAAGCAGCGGCTGGCTGATTTTTGCCGAGGTCACCCGGTCGACTTTAAAGGCGGAAGTGGCTTCACCGTCGATCTTGATTTCCGGCAGGCTCAGCACTGAATCATTCGACGCCGCCACCGGCGCATCGGCCCAGGCGGTGGGAGAAACGCTGCCGGCGGCAAGCAGGCCGAACATCGGCGCAAGGGTAGATTGCAGCGACAGGGCGCGAGGGGTAGGCAATGGCATTCGGAGTGACCTAGGCTAAATTACAATTAATCTCATTTAGATTCGGTAGTCTAAAGACCGATACCGGCCGCCATGCCGTGGCTTTGTAATGTGGATGCGTGATTACCGCTTCCCACAACATTCCATTACATTTGCGCGTACTCCTGGCTGAAGTTTCGGCTATCTCCTGCCTTTTGAGTTTCGGACGAATTGCCCCATGGCCAAGCAAGACCACCTGCTGATCGTTGATGACGACCCGCAAATCCGCCAATTGCTGTGCGACTATCTGAGTGACGCCGGCTTCCAGGTGTCCACCGCCGGCGACGGCAAGGAAATGCGCCGCCGCCTGGCGCTGAATGTCATCGACCTGATCGTCCTCGACCTGATGTTGCCCGGCGAAGACGGCCTGAGTTTGTGCCGCGAATTGCGCGTCAGCTCCAACACGCCGGTGATCATGCTCACCGCCAAGGGCACGCTGATCGACCGGATCGTCGGCCTGGAAATCGGCGCCGACGATTACCTGCCCAAGCCGTTCGACCCGCGGGAGTTGCTGGTGCGGATCAAGGTGGTGCTGCGCCGGGTGCAGAGTTTTCCGGACCGGGCGCGGCTCGATGAAGCTCCGAGCATCAGCTTTGCCGGCTGGCAGCTGGACACCCGGGCCCGCCAATTGCTTTCGCCGGAAGGCGTGGTGGTCAGCCTCGGCAACTCCGATTACCGGGTGTTGCGTCTGTTGTTGCAGCATCCCAACCGGCCGCTGAGCCGCGACTTTTTGCTCAACCACGTGTTCGACAAAGACAGCACGCCGTTCGACCGCTCGATTGATGTGTGCGTCAGCCGACTGCGCTCGCAGTTGCCGGCCGGGTTGATCAAGACCGTGCGCAACGAGGGTTACATGCTCACCGCCGACGACGTGGCGCTGCAATCGTGAAACTGCTGCCGCGTTCGCTGTTCGGCCGGCTGGTGCTGATCCTGGTCAGCGGCATGCTCGCGGCCCAGGCCCTGACCAGCAGCATCTGGTACGACATGCGCCACGGCCAGGTGCTGGAAATCCCCAGCCGGCTGATCGCCACGCGGCTGGCGGACGTGGTGCGGCTGGTACACAGCGATCCGGCGCAGGCGGATGTGCTGATCAAGCTGCTCGATACGCCGCGCTTTCGCCTGACTCTGAGTGACCAGGCCAGTGATGTGACAAGCAGCATCAGCGACAGCGACCAGGCCACCGAGCGCTTGCTGAATAAAGTGCTCTCGGAGAAAACCGGCTACACCCAGAACCTGCATCTGTTGAGCCTCAAGTTGCTGGATGCCGAGGGCCAGCATGCCGGGCTGTCGACTCTGCTCAGCTCCAGGCCTGTGGTGGGGCAATTCCTGATTGACCTGCGTTTGCCGGACGGGCGCTGGCTGCAGGTGCAGGCCACCGAAGAACAAGGCTGGACCAGTACTTCGCCGATGGACTTGCTGTTCGATTACGTGATGCGCATTTATCTGCTGCGGGTATTGGTGCTGGTGATCATTGCCCTGGTGGCGGTGCGCCTGGCCATTCGCCCGCTCAACGCCCTGGCCAAGGCTGCCGAAGCCTTGGGCCGGGACATCCAGCGGCCACCGCTGGCCCTCGATGGGCCCACCGAAGTGCGCCGCGCCGCCCAGGCGTTCAACGCCATGCAGCAGCGGCTGATCGCCAACATCGCCGAGCGGACGCGCTTCCTGGCGGCGATTTCCCACGACCTGCGCTCGCCCATTACGCGCCTGCGGTTACGTACGGAAATGCTCGACGACAACCGCACCAAAGAACGTTTTCGCAGCGACCTGGAAGAAATGGAGCACATGGTTTCCAGCACCCTGGACTTCGTCAGCAGCGGCGAAATCAACGAGAAGCGCCAGAACATCGACATCAACGCCTTGCTGCAAAGCTTGCAGGCGGACCTGCAGGACGTGGGCGAGACGGTGACGATAGAAGGGCGGGCCAAACAGCCATTGCCGGGGTATGCCCGCAGTCTCAAGCGTTGCGTGCAGAACCTGCTGGAGAACGCGGTGCGTTATGGCTCCGAGGTGGTGGTGCGGGTAGAAGACAAGGCGGACAGTTTGAAGATTGTCATCAGCGACCGTGGGCCGGGAATTCCCCAGGAGCAACTGGAACAGGTGATGGAGCCGTTTTACCGGGTGGAAGGCTCACGCAATGTGGAAACTGGTGGTTACGGGCTGGGGTTGAGTATCGCGCATACGATCGCCAGTGCCCATGACGGGCGGTTGGGCTTGAGCAATCGGGAGGGTGGGGGATTGGAGGTGGTGTTGGAGTTTCAGCGCAAATCCTGGCCTTGAAATGCAGGCTAAATGTGGGAGCGGGCTTGCTCGCGAAAGCGGTGTATCAGTATCAGAGAGGTTGACTGACACTGCGCTTTCGCGAGCAAGCCCGCTCCCACATTTGGATGTGCAGTGTTTCGAGAATCGGGTTTCTTAACTCAAGCCCCGTGGCACTTCTTGAATTTCTTCTCGCTGCCGCACGGGCAAGGATCGTTACGACCCACGTCCTTCAACGTATTGCGCACCGGCTCCTGGTGAGCGTGGCCGCAGTTCGGGCCGTGGACATGGCCGTGGTCGTGATCATGATGATCGTGATCGTGGTTGCAGTCAGGACCATGGACATGGGGTTGCTGAGTCATCGATGTCGCTCCGGAATAAAATCGCCGGGGATTATCTCGCCATTGCGCAACACCTGCACGTCGTTCCCGATAAATAAACCGGTTTTCAACTCGCCTTCAAGACGATAGGGCACGGGATCGCGCGGATTTTTCAGCATGTCGACCACATCGCGGATCTGCGGCCACAGGTTGGTGCGCACCGATACCCGGAAAAAAGCGTGGCTGTGGGGTGGCACGGTCAGCCATTCGTTGGACTCGCCTTCGGTCAGCACCATCGTGCCGAGGCTGACCTTGTAAACCAGGCCGCGTACCGTCAGGTCGTTGTCGTCACGGTTATCCACGCGGAAATACAGCTTGAACTTCTGCTCCAGCAACTTGACCCGCACGGGGTCGACCTTGACCAGACGCACCTCGGGGGCGGGCGTATCGTCGGCGAACCACGACGCGCAGCCGGAGAGCCCCAGCATCAATGCCAGCAGAAGGCTGTAAGTCCTGAATACCCGCGCCTGAGAAACCATGCCGTTACTCCGTGTGAAGAGTCAGCATAGCAAGCGAGAGCCTGTCGGGTATCAATGAATGTCAGAGGTAGCCGGAACAGCACTTCTTGAATTTCTGCCCGCTGCCACACACGCAGGCGTCATTACGCCCGGCCTTCACGTCCACCGTCGGGTCGATAAAGTACCAGTGCTCATTGTTCTGTACGAAAGATGAGCGCTCGCGGTGGCTGTGTTCGCCGGTGCTGTCATGCCAGCGAGCGGTAAAGGTCACGAAGGCGTGTTCCGGCTGGCCGCCGAACACCTCGGAGCTTTCCACTGAAAGGCCCAGCCAGGTGCTTTGGGCGCTCCAGGCGCCGATGGCGGTGGTGTCCAGCCCGGCTTGCTGCGCAGGCAGGGTGGTTGCCACCAGGTAGTCCACCAGGCCCAGCACATAGGCGCTGTAGCGCGAACGCATCAACGCTTCGGCGCAGGGGGCCGGGTGGCCGGCGTGATAATGACCGCAGCAGGCATCCAGCAGGTTGCCGCTGCCGCAGGGGCAAATGGATGTACTCATCGGGTTACCACCAATACTTTCCAAAATTTTGCGGGTTGGCCCAGAAGCGGGCGTTCAGCCAATCCGGCACCTGTTTATAGTCAAGCAGATCATAGGTAAACAGCGTCAAAACCTGATCGTCGCGCTGGAAACGCTCGCTGGCTTGCAGGGCCAGGGAGAAGAAGTCGGTGTCTTTCCAGTGGCAGGCGGCCAGGTCCACCAGCACCGCAATGCGGCTGGCATTGAGGTTGCGAATGCCCCCCAGCAAGGTCAGGCCCGCAGGTTTTGACAGGTGTTCCAGGCAACCGACCGCCAGTGCCAGGTCAAAACGCTGGGCCGCGAGGTCGGTGGGCAAGGGGCCGGGCTCGGCGAAGGACACCACGGTATCCGGGTGTGCTTCCTTAAAGGCATCCAGCGCCGGGAACTGGCTGGCGCCCAATAACAGCAGGCGTTTGGGCGCGTGAAGATCAAGCAGCGCAGCGAGCGCTTGCTGGGGTGTACGGGAAGAAATACCGGCAGTCATCGAAGATCCTCACATCAGGACCGTAGAGACTAGCCTGCCTGAGCGTGCGGGCCTAGAGCGGGCGGCGAGAATAAACCGCTCGGCCCAATGAATACTGGGGTGTGACACGCTGGCGCAGATGAAAAGAGCCGTCTTTACTCCACTCGTCGGCCCCCGCCGATCCCCTCAGGAGAAAGTCAGATGAGCATCATGCGGACAGCTCTACCCTTGGTTCTGCTAACCGGAGTATTGACAGGTTGCGCAGGCTTGCAAAAAACCGACTGGCCCACCTGTGCCGCCGTCGGCGGTGTGACAGGTGCTGCCATTGGTGCGACCCAAAGCTCGTCCTATGCAGGCTACGGCGCACTGCTGATTGGCGGCATGGCTGGCGCCTATTGCTGGGTGCATGGCGACGGTGACGAGGACGGCGATGGCGTACCGGACAGCCGCGACAAGTGCCCTGGCACGCCAAAAGGCGTGCAAGTCGACGCCAATGGCTGCCCTCCGGTGCCTGTAGCGGTGGTTCAAGAGGAAGTGGTGGTGGTCAAGGAAGAAACCATCGTGATTCGTGACGTGCACTTCGAGTTCGACTCCGCGAAGCTCACGGCTGCCGACAAAACCAAGCTCGACGTGATTGCCACCCGCCTGAAAAAAGAGGCCCCGAGTGCGCAGCTGCGCGTCAGCGGGCATACCGACAGTGTCGGTAAAGATGCCTACAACCAGAAACTCTCTGAACGACGCGCTCATTCGGTGACCGACTACCTGGTCAGTTCCGGCATCCCGCGCAGCAGTTTTGTCTCCGTGACCGGCGCCGGCGAAAGCCACCCCGTAGCCGATAACAAAACCGCTGATGGACGCGCGCTGAACCGCCGCGTGGAAATCCAGATCAACCGCTGACCCCGCCTCAAGGCCCCTGCGGAATCCCCAGGGGCCCCTTCATCAATTTTTTAATCCTTCACTGGCACAACGCCTGTAGAAGTCGTTACTGTGCGCCCAAAGAATAATGTGCAAGGGGAGCGTGCGGGATGAAGGTGTTTTGGGGGCTGGGTAAATTCTTGACGTTGCTGTTCTGGGTCGTGGTGGTGGTCAACCTGATCACACCGCTGATCAACCCGTTCCACCTGTTGGTCAACCTGGCCGGCAGCCTGTTGTTGCTGACCCATGTTCTGGAACTGCTGTTGTTCAACGGCAGTGTGAAAACCCGTGCCCATCCCTGGCGTGACCGCTTGCAGATCCTGCTGGTGGGTATGTTCCATGTGCAGAGCTTTTCGACGCCGACACCGACTAATGATGTAAACAAGGAGGCCAATCATGCGTAAGGTTTTTCTGTTGGCCCTGCTGGTCAGCCCCATTGCCCTGGCCCAGAGCGTCAGCGTCGAGACCAACTCGTTGATGCGCCTGCCCAACAGCAGTGGTGTGTTGCAACTGGAGCGACTGGACGTGGCGGATTACGGCACCTTGCTGATTCCCGCCAATATCACCCAGGTGACCGTGGATGAACTGCACCTGGGCCGCGACGCGCGAATCGCCATCGTGCCCGGTAGCACCACGTTGCAACTGCAGGTGCGTCAGGCGCAGCTGGAGCAGGGCAGCCAGATCACCTCACGCGGCGCTCCCGGTACCCATGAGCGCCCGGCCAAGGCGGGGCGTGACCTGGTGTTGCGGATTAACTCGCTGACGGCCGATGAGCTGTCGGTGGATGCCCGCGGTGGCGCGGGTGCCCAGGGTTATGCCGGGCTGGATGGTGCCAACGGCGAAGACCCGGGCTGCACCTGGGGTTCGGCCGGGCGCGGTGCCAATGGCGACAACGGCGGCGACGGGCTGCCGGGCGCGGCGGGCGCGCAGGTTCGTGTGGAATTGCCGCAGGACTTCCCGGGCGAGAAAATCAAGGTCTGGGTGGACGGCGGAGCCGGTGGCTTGGCGGGCACGGCGGGCAAGCCGGGTAAAGGCGGGCAGTCCAAGGGGTGCCTGGTGTACCGCGCGGATGGCGGCGAAAAGGGCCGGGCCGGGTTGGAAGGGCAGCCGGGGCCAGCGGGGCCTGCGGGTGCTGTGACCATTCAGAGGCTCTGAGGCGACTGGCCTGACGCTTTCGCGAGCAAGCCCGCTCCCACATTTGAAACGCATTCCAAATGTGGGAGCGGGCTTGCTCGCGAAAGCGGTCTACTAGGCGCTTTAGAACATCGGCCGTGCCGAAGCAATCGCCACCAGCACCAACCCCACTATCAAGTTGATCCCCACCAATTTACGAATCTGCCCCAACGCCGCAGCCCCGGCCGGCCAATCCTCAGCCGCCACCGCCACGCGCAGCTCCGGCAACTTCAGCGCCTGAATCCGGATAAACAGCGCCGTCATCACCACATACAACCCCATCATGACCTGTACATAACGCGGCGCGGTCTCAAACCCGCTGAAGCGCAGTTGCAGCAGGCCGACACCGCTGATCGGCAACACCAGCACCGCCACCCAGACCCACACGAAAAAACGTTGAAACACATTTACCCAGAGTTTCAGCCGGGCCGGCCCGTCCAGCGCGGCCATGGCGGCGGGGCGCAGGATCATCCAGGCGAAAAACATACTGCCGACCCAGATCAGGGCGGCCAGTACATGCAGGGTGTAAGCGAAGCTAAAGACGGTCATTGGGGTACTCCGTTCTGCGCGGGATTAATTAGCGGGGTATGATAGCGGCCGATCCGAACCACTGAAAATTTATCCAGCGTTTTTTGCGCCCGACTATCCATGATCAGCACTGAACTCAAAACCACGATCCAGGGCGCCTACTCGCGTTTTCTCGAAGCCAAGAGCTTGAAACCGCGGTACGGCCAGCGCCTGATGATCGCCGAAGTCGCCAAGGTCCTCGGGGATATCGACACCGACGACGAAGGTCGGCGCAGTGGCGACCCCGCCGTGGTGGCCGTCGAGGCCGGCACCGGTACCGGTAAAACCGTGGCCTACAGCCTGGCGGCGATCCCCACCGCCAAGGCCGCCGGCAAGCGCCTGGTGATTGCCACCGCCACCGTCGCCCTGCAAGAGCAGATTGTCTACAAGGACCTGCCCGACCTGATGCGCAACAGCGGCCTGAATTTCACCTTCGCCCTGGCCAAGGGCCGTGGGCGCTATATGTGCCTGTCCAAGCTCGACGTGCTGTTGCAGGAAGGTCACGCGCAAACCGCCACTGCCTCGCTGTTCGAAGAAGAAGGCTTCAAGATCGAAGTCGATGAGGTCAGTCAGAAGCTGTTTACCAGCATGATCGAGAAACTGGCGGGCAATAAATGGGACGGCGACCGCGACAGCTGGCCCAATGCCCTGGAAGACGCCGACTGGGCACGCCTGACCACTGATCACAGCCAGTGCACCAACCGGCATTGCCCCAACTTCGGCCAGTGCGCCTTCTACAAGGCCCGGGAGGGCATGGGCAAGGTCGACGTTATTGTCACCAACCATGACATGGTCCTCGCCGACCTGGCCCTGGGGGGCGGCGCCGTGTTGCCCGACCCGCGCGACACACTCTACGTGTTCGACGAAGGCCATCACCTGCCCGACAAGGCCATCGGCCACTTTGCTCACTACACGCGGCTGCGCTCCACCGCCGACTGGCTGGAAACCACGGCCAAGAACCTCACCAAGTTGCTCGCCCAGCACCCGCTGCCGGGCGACCTGGGCAAGTTGATCGAGCAGGTGCCGGAGCTGGCGCGGGAGATCAAGACCCAGCAGCAATTCATGTTCAGCGCCTGCGAGCAGGTGGCAGACTTCAAGCCCGGCGAAGACGTGGAAGGCCGCGAACGGCCGCGCCATCGTTTCGTTGGCGGGCTGATCCCCGAGCACATGCGCGAAATGGGCGTCGAGCTGAAAAAGGGCTTTTCGCGCCTGACCGACTTGTTCACCCGTCTCACCGATTTGCTCAAGGAAGGCATGGATGGCGAGGTCAATATCGGCATCGCCAGCAATCAGGCTGAAGAATGGTACCCGCTGTTTGGCAGCCTGCTGTCCCGTTCCCAGGGCAACTGGGAGTTGTGGACCGCCTTTACCGTCGAAGACCCGGAAGACAACCCGCCCATGGCCCGTTGGCTGACCCTGTCGGAAAGCGGTGCGCTGTTCGATATCGAGGTCAACGCCAGCCCGATCCTGGCGGCGGAAATGCTCCGACGCAATCTGTGGAACGTGGCCTACGGTGCCTTGGTCACCTCGGCTACGCTGACGGCCCTGGGCACCTTCGACCGCTTCCGCATGCGCGCCGGGCTGCCGAAGAAGGCCGTCACCGCCGTGGTGCCCAGCCCGTTCCATCACGCCGACGCCGGTGTGCTGCGGGTACCGGACCTCAAGGCCGACCCACGGGATGCGCCGGCCCATACGGCGGCGATCATTCGTGACCTGCCCTCATTGGTAGAGGGTTCCCGGGGCACGCTGGTGTTGTTCTCGTCCCGCAAACAGATGCAGGACGTGTTCGACGGCCTCGACCGTGACTGGCGCAAGCAGGTGTTTATCCAGGGCAACCTGTCGAAACAGGAAACCCTGAACAAGCATAAGGCGCGGGTGGATGGCGGCGATTCCAGCGTGCTGTTCGGCCTCGCGAGTTTCGCCGAGGGTGTGGATTTGCCCGGTGCCTACTGCGAACACGTGGTGATCGCCAAGATCCCGTTCTCGGTGCCGGATGATCCGGTGGAAGCCGCGTTGGCCGAATGGATCGAAGCCCGGGGCGGCAATCCGTTCATGGAGATCTCGGTGCCGGACGCTTCCTTGAAACTGGTCCAGGCCTGCGGCCGCCTGCTGCGTACCGAAGAAGATCGCGGCACCATCACCTTGCTTGACCGGCGTCTGGTTACCCAGCGCTATGGGAAAGCTATCCTGAATGCTTTACCGCCGTTTCGGCGGGAAATTTCTTAAGGCCCAGTGGGCGAATTCGCCCACTTTGTGGTCTATCTCACCATCGCTTCACGTCATCAGGCCAGTCACCGGCCGTTTGGGAGAACCTTGTTCACATGATTCGCACGCTGCCCGCTGTTTTTGCCCTGTTGTTTGCCGCGCCATTGCTGGCTGCGCCTGCCGGGCAACAAACCTTGTTCAACTTTGTACGGCCCGCCGATGTGGTCAAGGTGGCGACCCAGGACGCCAGCCTGCCGCAATACAACGCCGAACAAACCGCTGAAGGCGAAGTGCTGCGCCGTATCACCTTCAACCCGGCGGCCGAACCTAGCCTGGTGCTCAGCCCGCAGACCGGCGCCTGGGACTGGTCGCAATCCGGTGCCATGAGCCTGCGGATTCAAAGTGCGATGGACTGGGCGCTGACCCTGTACATCAAGGTGCAGAGCAATGACGGCCGAACGCTGTTCAGCCGTATCGACCTGCCAGCCGGTCCCGCGCAAACGCTGTTGATTCCGCTGCAAGCCAACTCGCCCCTGAGCCAGGGGATGAAGGCCGGCCCGCCGATGCCGATCACTGTCGATGGCCAGCGCGTGCTGCTGGCCAGCAGCGAAGGGGAGATCGACCGCAGCCAGATCGTGTCGGTGACCCTGTCGATGATCAAGCCGAACGTTGCCCAAAGCATCTTGCTCGAACGCTTTGGCGTGCAGGACATCGCGCCGGTACTCAAGGCTACCTACAGCGATCTGGTGGACGCCTATGGGCAGTCCACCCGCGCCCGGTGGCCGGAGAAAGTCAGCAGCGACGAGCAGTTGAGGGCCGCAGCGGTCAAGGAACAGCAACAGCTCAAGGGCTGGCTGGCCGAGCGCGACAAGGCCTCCCTGGACAAATTCGGCGGCTGGAACAAGGGCCCGGCCTTTGACGCCAGCGGCTTCTTCCGCACCGAGAAGCGCGACGGGCGCTGGTACCTGGTGACACCGGAAGGCCATCCGTTCTACTCCCTGGGCGTCAACACCGTCGCCCCGGACAACAGCCAGACCTACGTGGCGGGCCGCGAATGGATGTTTGCCGCGCTGCCCAAGGCCGGCGAGCCTTTCGACAAATACTACGGCAGCGGTGACAGCCGCAGCGGCAATGGTGCCGATCAGGGGCGCAGCTTTAATGTCGGCCGCTGGTACGACTTCTATGGCGCCAACCTGCAGCGTACCTATGGCCAGCCGTGCGTGCCGCCGGCACCTTGTGCTCCGGAAGGTTTCGACCAGAAACGTTGGGTCAGCCACACCCTCGACCGCCTGCGGGCCTGGGGTTTCAATACTGTCGGCAACTGGAGTGCGCCGCAGCTGGCGACCGCCGACCGCGTGCCTTACACCTTGCCACTGTCGATCGTCGGTGATTACGCGAGCATCAGCACCGGCACCGATTGGTGGGGCGGCATGCCCGACCCGTTCGACCCGCGCTTCGCCATGGCCACCGAGCGTGCGGTGGCAATTGCCGCCCGTGACCATCGCGACGACCCGTGGCTGATCGGCTTCTTTGCCGACAACGAACTGGCCTGGGCCGGTCCCGGTGATGATGCGAAATCCCGCTACGCCCTGGCCTACGGCACCCTGCGCATGACCACCGACGTGCCGGCCAAGCGCGCGTTTCTCAAGCAATTGCGCGACAAGTACCGCAACCAGGAGGGGCTTTCCAGGGCCTGGGGCATCGAGCTGCCCGCCTGGGAACTGATGGAAGACCCGGGCTTTGTGCCGCCAATGCCAAGCCCGGAGCACCCGGAAATCGAAGCGGACTTCAAGTACTTCCAGAAGACCTTTGCCGACGCCTACTTCAAGACCATCTCCGATGCATTGAAATGGCATGCGCCCAACCAGCTGTTGCTGGGTGGCCGATACGCGGTCAGCACGCCGGAAGCGGTGGCGTCCTGCGCGCAATATTGCGATGTGCTGAGCTTCAACATGTACACCCTCAAGCCTCAGGACGGCTACGACTTCGCGGCCCTGCGGACGTTGGACAAGCCGGTGCTGATCACCGAATTCAACTTCGGCTCGGCGGACCGCGGCCCGTTCTGGGGCGGCGTGACGCAGCTGGCCCGGGAAGAGGATCGTGGGGTTGCCTACGCCAACTTCCTGAAGCAGGCCATGGCCGAGCCGTCGATCGTCGGCGTGCATTGGTTCCAGTACCTGGACCAGCCGGTTACCGGCCGTTTGCTTGACGGCGAAAACGGCCATTTCGGCCTGGTCGGCATCACCGATGTGCCGTTCCAGGGGTTTGTCGACAGTGTGCGCAAAAGTAACCTGGCTGCCGTCGATCAGCTGGGCAAGGAGGCCGAAAAGGCCAAGGCTGCCGCAGCGGTCCACGCCGGTGAGGGCGGCAAGCCCGGGCGTGAAGGCAATGCAGCAGCGCCGGGTGCAGAGCATTCCGGCGGGCATTCCGGCAAAGGTCATTGATGGGGGCTGATCGACGAGAGCGGGTTCACAAATCGCTCAATGGCTGGAACAATGTCGGCCACTTTCTGTAGTACTTTTCCAAGGGGGCTTAGGTGCAGATTCAGGGTCATTACGAGCTTCAATTCGAAGCGGTGCGTGAAGCCTTCGCCGCGCTGTTCGACGACCCTCAGGAACGTGGTGCCGCGCTGTGCATCCAGATTGGCGGCGAAACCGTCGTCGACTTGTGGGCCGGTACCGCCGACAAGGACGGTGCCGAGGCCTGGCACAGCGACACCATTGCCAATCTGTTCTCCTGCACCAAGACCTTTACGGCCGTCACGGCGCTGCAACTGGTGGCCGAAGGCAAGTTGCGGCTGGATGCGCCGGTCGCCAAGTACTGGCCGGAGTTTGCTGCCGCGGGCAAGGAAGCCATCACCCTGCGTCATCTGCTCTGTCACCAGGCCGGGTTGCCGGCCCTGCGTGAAACGCTGCCCGCCGAAGCCCTGTACGACTGGCAGATGATGGTCGACGCCCTCGCCGCCGAAGCGCCATGGTGGAAGCTCGGGGAAGGGCACGGTTATGCGGCGATTACCTATGGTTGGCTGGTGGGCGAGTTGCTGCGCCGCGCCGACGGTCGTGGGCCGGGCGAGTCCATCGTGGCCCGGGTTGCACGGCCACTGGGCCTGGATTTTCATGTGGGGTTGGCGGATGAAGAGTTTTATCGAGTTGCCCATATAGCCCGAGGCAAGGGCAATGTTGGCGATGAGGCGGCACAACGTTTACTTCAAGTAACGATGCGCGAGCCGACGGCGATGACTACCCGTGCATTTACCAATCCACCGTCTATTCTGACCAGCACTAATAAACCCGAATGGCGGCGTATGCAGCAGCCAGCGGCAAATGGTCACGGTAATGCGCGAAGTCTGGCGGGTTTTTATAGTGGGCTGCTCGACGGTAGTTTGCTGGAAGCCGATATGCTCGAAGAGTTGACCCGCGAACACAGTATCGGCCCGGATAAAACCTTATTGACACAAACCCGGTTCGGGCTGGGTTGCATGTTGGATCAACCGCACGTGCCAAACGCCACCTTCGGCCTTGGCCCACGGGCCTTTGGGCATCCCGGGGCCGGTGGTTCGGTGGGGTTTGCCGATCCGGAACATGATGTAGCCTTTGGTTTCGTGACCAATACATTGGGCCCTTATGTACTTATGGACCCGCGGGCGCAAAAGTTGGTAAGAATATTGGCCGGTTGT
The DNA here is from genome assembly GCF_013385475.1 of Pseudomonas sp. G5001. Lineage (NCBI taxonomy): Bacteria > Pseudomonadati > Pseudomonadota > Gammaproteobacteria > Pseudomonadales > Pseudomonadaceae > Pseudomonas > Pseudomonas sp. G5001. The sequence continues at coordinate 18,763 of NZ_JACAPZ010000037.1, read as the reverse complement.
CTGTAAATAGCTTGCTGTCTTGCGTTTTTTTGTTACAAAGGCACATACAAAAAGACGCTAGGCAAAATGTTGTAACTTTAATGTTCCAAAAGCGTCTGTTTAACGGGTCATTCAGGCCCCTGGTTTTTTCTCATTTTGTGGATATCTCATGTTATCGAACAAGTCCTTGGCACTGGCGCTATGCCTCACTATTACTGGCTGTGCACAAACCCCACAAAATGATGCCGAGGGCGGGCATTGGTGGTCATTTGGCTCCGATAAGGCTGCTACCAAGGACGCAGTGAGCCAGGCCGACACCAAACCGGATGCCAAGCCGGCGGTCGCGGCCAAGGCGCCAGCGCCGGTAGCACCCGCTGCTGCTGCACCTGCACCGGTTGCGAAGGCGGATACCGGCTCGAGCTGGTGGCCGTTCTCGTCGAAAGCCGACGACGCCAAGGCAGACCTGAAGGCCGACCTCAAGGCGGCAACGCCTGCCTCCGGCGCCCCGGCTGATGCACCGGCCGCTGCACCTGCCGTTGCCAAGACGGATACCGATACCAAATGGTGGTGGCCGTTCGAAAGCAAGCCAAAGCCATTGGCCAAGGTCGACGTCGCCAACATCCCGATGCCTGATCCAAAAATCACCCAGGCCTGGCTGGACGACTACGAGCCACGCCTGCGTCTCGCGATCAAGGACAGCAACCTGCAACTGGAACGCCGCGACAACGTATTGGTGGTGATTGCCCCGGTTGATGGCTCCTACAACCCGAAACGCCCGGCGATGTTGCTGCCGGTGACCCTGGGTCCGTTCACCCGTGTTGCCAAGGCCGTTGAAGGCGATCCGAAAACTGCCGTACTGGTCCTGGGCCATGTAGATACCTCGGGTGCCGAGCCGGTGAGCCAGGCCCTGACCAAGGAACGTGCACAGTCCATCGCTTCGATCTTCAGCCTCAGCGGCCTGAAGCAGGACCGCCTGATGCTGCGTGGCATGGGTGACCTGATGCCGCGTGCCGCCAACGACAGCAACCAGGGCCGCGCCCTGAACCGTCGCATGGAAATCATGTTCACCCAGCGCACCACCATGCTGGCCTTGTTGAGCAAGTACAACTCGGCCAATCCGCCGAAGGCTGAAATGGTCGCTGTGCAGGACGTTCCTGCTCCAGCCGCTGCTCCGGTCAAAAAAGCTGCCGCTCCGGCGAAAAAAACCGTCGCCAAGAAAGCTGCCGCCAAGCCGGCTGCCAAAAAGGCCCCGGCCAAGCCTGCTGCTAAAAAGCCAGCACCTGCCAAGGCCGCCGCTCCAGCTGCTACCAACGACCAGGCGAAGAACTGATTATTTGAGCAAGAAGGATAAAGCCGCATGACCCAGGCACTGGCCGATATGCGCCGTGACTACACACGGGACGGTTTGAGCGAGGCCCAGGCCCCGGATGAACCGTTTGCCTTGTTCCACCAGTGGTTCGCCGACGCGGTGAAAACCGAACAGCCACCGGTGGAGGCCAATGCCATGACCCTGGCTACGGTGGACCAGGACGGTCGCCCGCACTGCCGGATCCTGCTGCTCAAGGGCCTGGATACACAGGGCTTTACCTTCTTCACCAATTATCAGAGCGCCAAGGGCGAACAACTCGCGGCGCGACCGTTTGCCGCCATGACCTTCTTCTGGCCGACCCTGGAGCGCCAGGTGCGCATCGAAGGTCGGGTGGTCAAGGTCTCGCCCGAGGAGTCGGATGCTTACTTCCAGGTCCGTCCCCTGGGTAGCCGCCTGGGTGCCTGGGCTTCACCGCAAAGCCGGGTAATCAGGGACCGCGAAGAGTTGCAGGCGCTGCTCAAGGCCACCGAACAACGCTTCAGCGATACCCAGCCTGATTGCCCCGAACACTGGGGTGGTTACCGCCTGCTGCCGGAGCGCATCGAGTTCTGGCAAGGCCGCGCGAGTCGTTTGCACGACCGCTTGAACTTCCGCTTGCAGGGGGCCGACTGGACCCGTGAGCGCCTGGCGCCCTGAGCCCACCTTTCGTCACCTCGCCTGAATGTAGCGCTGCACGCCGAAGTCTCTAGTCAGAGGCCTTGGATGGGTAGCGCTGCGCTGCGTTATGCGGCCGTTAGCTACAATGATGACAGCGTCCATCAAGATCCTGAGGGAGGTGGGAACGCTACCGTTCGTCGAGTTTTTCGGTACAGGTTCTCTGTACTAAGGCTGAATGAAAACAATTTTCTGCCCGGCATGCCGTGACAGGCGGCAAGCCACAGCGGTTTAATGGATACCTGTCCTTTGGAGTTGATGCTATGCGTAAGTCCGTTTTACTAGTTGCCTGCTTTACCACCCTGTCGCTGCTGCTGGGTGGCTGCGCCTCGAGTCTGACCGGCGACTCGTACTCCCGTGACGAAGCTCGTCGTGTACAGACTGTTCGCATGGGCACCATCGAATCCCTGCGTCCGGTGAAAATCGAAGGCACCAAGACCCCAATCGGCGGCGCTGCGGGCGCAGTCATCGGCGGCGTTGGCGGCAGCGCCATCGGCGGCGGCCGTGGCAGCATCGTGACCGCCGTTATCGGCGCAGTCGCCGGCGGCCTGCTGGGCTCGGCCACCGAGGAAGGCCTGACCCGCACCCAGGGTGTTGAAATCACCGTCCGCGAAGATGATGGCAGCATGCGCGCCTACGTCCAGGCGGTTCAAGAGAACGAAATCTTCCGCATCGGCGACCGCGTCCGCATCATGACGGTGGACGGAACCAGCCGCGTTACTCGTTAAGGGTAAGGTTGCAGGAAAAGAAAAACCCCAACCGGGTGGCCGGTTGGGGTTTTTTGTTGGGGGAGCGATTGTTCTTAACGGTCAGGCTTGTACGAGCGCCTGCTTGCGACTGGCCATCGCCGTCACCGCATACCCGATCAGCGCCGCCAGTATCGACCCGGTCAGGATGCCCATCCGGTCCATACCCGCGTATTCACTGCTGCCCGGCACAAACGCCAGGGAGCCGACAAACAGGCTCATGGTGAAGCCGATGCCGCACAGGACCGCCACGCCCAGCACCTGGCCCCAGTTGGCGCCGGCGGGCAGTGCGGCAAGGCCGGTTTTTACCATGACCCAGGTGAAACCCAGTACGCCAACGGTCTTACCCAGCAGCAGGCCGGCGGCGATGCCCATTGGCACGTGGTGGGTGAAGCTTTCGAGGTTGACGCCAGCCAGCGAGACGCCGGCATTCGCAAAGGCAAACAGCGGCAGGATCGCGTAGGCCACCCAGGGATGCAGGGCGTGTTCCAGGGTCAGCAGCGGCGATGGCTCGGCGTTTTTGGTGCGCAGCGGGATGCAGAAGGCCAATGTCACGCCCGCCAGGGTGGCGTGTACGCCGCTCTTGAGCACGCAGACCCACAGGATCAGCCCGACAATCATGTAGGGCCCCAGCTTGACGACACCCAGCCGGTTCATGGCTATCAAGGCGATCAGGCATGCCGCTGCGCCGGCCAATGACGCCCCGGACAGGTCGGTGGAGTAGAAGATGGCGATCACGATGATTGCGCCAAGGTCGTCGATGATGGCCAGGGTCATCAGGAACAACTTCAGCGAAACCGGCACGCGCTTGCCCAGCAGGGCCAATACGCCCAGGGCGAAGGCAATGTCGGTGGCCATGGGGATTGCCCAGCCACCCAGGGCGGCCGGGTTGTCCTTGTTCAGCGCCCAATAGATCAGCGCCGGCACGACCATGCCGCCGATGGCTGCCGCTCCCGGCAGTACCACTTGCGAGGGCTTGGACAGTTGGCCGTCGAGCAACTCGCGTTTGACCTCAAGGCCGATCAGCAGGAAGAACAGGGCCATCAGGCCGTCGTTGATCCACAGCAGCGCCGGCTTGGCGATTTTCAGGGCGCCGATTTGTGCGACCACCGGCACGTCGAGAAAACTCGCGTAGAGGTGCGACAGCGGTGAGTTGTTGATGATCAGCGCCAAAGCGGCAGCAGCGATCAGGAGCAGACCGCTGGCGGCTTCCAGCTGGAAGAAACGGGTGAAAGTGCTACGCAGAGGCAAGGGATGCTCTCCAATCAAAGTTCAATAGGTGGGTACCCTAACCCGTACCGTTAGTTGTTAAAACAAAAGTTATATTCTTATTTGTTATAAGGGATCGGTCTGATCACTTGCGCGCCAGACCCCGGAAATTGTGTGTCCAATTGAGTCATGACTGTATCTGTGTGGAGTGTAGGAAACATCCTAAGATCAGGACTGAAATCCTTAGAGAAACCGATCATGAGCGACAACCGCCAATGGGCCCGCGAAGCCATTCGCATTATTGAAGCGGACTTCCAGCGCAGCGCCGACACCCACCTGATCCCCTTGCCAATGCAGGGCTTGCCAGGTATCGAGTTGTATTTCAAGGATGAGTCCAGCCATCCCACCGGCAGCCTGAAACATCGTTTGGCGCGTTCGTTGTTCCTCTATGCGTTGTGCAACGGCTGGCTCAAGCCCGGTGCACCGGTGATCGAAGCCTCCAGCGGTTCCACGGCGATTTCCGAGGCGTACTTCGCCAGGCTGCTGGGCTTGCCGTTTATTGCGGTGATGCCGGCCACCACTTCCCAGGAAAAGATTGCGCAGATCGCGTTCTACGGGGGCAAGAGCCATCTGGTGCAGGATCCGACGCAGATCTACGCCGAATCCGAGCGCCTGGCGCAGGAAAGCGGTGGCCATTTCATGGACCAGTTCACCTATGCCGAACGTGCCACTGACTGGCGCGCCAACAACAACATCGCTGAATCGATCTTCCAGCAACTGCGCTTTGAGCGTTATCCGGAGCCGAGTTGGCTGATTTCCAGCCCCGGCACGGGTGGCACCACGGCGACGTTGGGGCGTTATGTGCGTTATCGCCAGCACTGCACCCGAGTGTTGTGCGCGGACGCGGAGCGTTCGGTGTTTTTCGACTACTACCTGAGCGGCGACGCCAGCCTGCGCCTGGACTGTGGCTCGCGCATCGAAGGTATTGGCCGGCCACGGGTTGAGGCGTCTTTCCTGCCGAAAGTGATTGATGCGATGGTCAAGGTGCCGGATGCGCTGTCCCTGGCGGCCATGCATTACCTGGCGCAGCGCTTGGGGCGGCGAGTAGGCGGCTCAAGTGGCACCAACCTGATCGGTGCGTTGATCGCGGCGCAGCAGATGAAGGCGGCAGGGGAGTCGGGCTCGATCGTGGCGATCTTGTGCGACGGCGGTGAGCGCTATGCCACGACCTATTACGATCAGGCCTGGCTTGCAGGGCAGGGGTATGAGTTGGAGGGTTTGATTGCGGCCGTTGCGGCGAGTGTCGAGCGGGGGCAACCGTTGCCGGAAAGCATCCTGCGCGCCAATATTTGAAACACCGCATTACCAATGTGGGAGCGGGCTTGCTCGCGAATGCGGTGGATCAGCCAATACATGATTCGGCTGATCCACCGCATTCGCGAGCAAGCCCGCTCCCACATTTGATCTGCTGCGTTTTCAGCGCAGTGGTTAAGCCTCCAGGCCCAACATATCCCGCGCCAGCGCCTCGGCAATCCGAATCCCGTCGACACCCGCCGACAAAATCCCACCGGCATAACCGGCACCTTCGCCCGCCGGGAACAGGCCTTTCACGTTCAGGCTCTGCATCGACTCGTTACGGGTAATCCGCAGCGGCGAAGAAGTGCGGGTCTCGATCCCGGTAAGGACCGCGTCGTGCAGCGAGTAGCCCTTGATCTGCTTCTCGAACGCCGGCAACGCTTCGCGGATGGCTTCGATGGCAAACTCCGGCAACGCCAGCGCCAGGTCACCCAGGGCTACGCCGGGCTTGTAGGATGGCTCCACGGTACCGATGGCGGTGGACGGCTTGCCGGCGATGAAATCACCCACCAGCTGCGCCGGTGCTTCGTAGTTGCTGCCGCCGAGGATGAACGCGTGGGATTCCAGGCGTTCCTGCAACTCGATCCCGGCCAGCGGGCCGCCCGGGTAATCCACTTCCGGGGTGATGCCCACCACGATCCCGGAGTTGGCGTTGCGTTCGTTACGGGAGTACTGGCTCATGCCGTTGGTTACTACGCGGTTCGGCTCTGATGTCGCCGCGACCACGGTACCGCCCGGGCACATGCAGAAGCTGTACACCGAACGGCCGTTCTTGGCGTGGTGCACCAGTTTGTAATCGGCGGCCCCGAGTTTCGGGTGGCCGGCGTACTTGCCCAGGCGTGCAGCGTCGATCAGCGACTGCGGGTGTTCGATACGGAAACCCACCGAGAACGGCTTGGCTTCCATGTACACGCCACGGCCATGCAGCATGCGGAAGGTATCGCGGGCGCTGTGGCCGAGGGCCAGGATTACGTGCTTGGACAGGATCTGCTCGCCGCCATCCACCACCACGCCATTCAACTGGCCGTCTTCGATCAGCACGTCGGTGACCCGCTGCTCGAAGCGCACTTCACCGCCCAGGGCGATGATCTGCTGGCGCATGTTTTCCACGACGCCGGTCAGGCGAAACGTACCGATGTGCGGCTTGCTGACGTAGAGGATTTCGTCTGGCGCACCGGCCTTGACGAACTCGTGCAGCACCTTGCGACCGTGGAATTTCGGGTCCTTGATCTGGCTATAGAGCTTGCCGTCGGAGAAGGTCCCGGCGCCGCCTTCACCGAACTGCACGTTGGATTCCGGGTTCAGCACATTCTTGCGCCACAGGCCCCAGGTGTCCTTGGTGCGCTGGCGCACTTCGCGGCCGCGCTCGAGGATGATCGGCTTGAAACCCATCTGTGCCAGCAACAGCCCGGCGAAGATCCCGCACGGGCCAAAACCGACGACGATCGGCCGCTCGGTCAGGCCTTCCGGCGCATGGCCCACGACCTTGTAGCTGATGTCCGGCGCCGGGTTGACGTTGCGGTCGTCGGCGAACTTGAGCAGCAGGGCCGCCTCGCCTTTGACTTCCAGGTCGATGGTGTAGATGAAGCACAGCTCCGACGATTTCTTGCGGGCGTCGTAGCTGCGTTTGAACAGGGTGAAATCGAGCAGGTCATCACTGGCGATGCCCAGGCGTTGCACAATGGCAGGCCGCAGGTCTTCTTCGGGATGGTCGATGGGCAGCTTGAGTTCGGTGATTCGTAACATGACAGGAATCCGGTAGGCGGCGGGCAAAGAGGCCGGCTGTTTTGCAAACCGGCGATTATAAGCCCCAACAGCGGTTTCCCGTCATGCTAAAACAGCGCAGGGCGCAATCAGTCGTCTCGCGAACCGCCGAACGACGCGCAACCGCGTTGCACCTGGCCGTTGACCCGAAGCTCGGCGGACATGTGCTGCAGGCTGCCGCTGGCGCTGTCGACACAGCGTTGCGGGGCCACCCACAGTTCGATGTGCTGGTTATTCGCTTCGGTCATCAGGTTGAACCGTCCGTCGCCCGATTGCTCTTCCACATACGGCACGGCCAATGGTGGCTGGCCTTCACGCTCCAGCACCATGCCCTTGGCGGTGACGTTCATCGCCCAGGCCGGTTTGTGGCCGTTGGCCCGCAGGATCATGCGCTTGAAGTCCGGGTCATCACAGGCCGAGGTCGAGCGCTCGACGCGGTACACCTGTTGCAGGTCCACCGTGCCCTGGGTGCCGCTGGCGACGCCGGAGAACTTGCCACGCAGGTCGGCAAACAGTGCGCCTTGCTGGCCGGCCAGGGAGGCGGCCTCCTGCAGGATGCTGGTGCCACCGGTGTCGTTGACCACGTAGTTGCGTTTGTCGTTGCAGGGCTGGAACAGCAGTTTGTCACCCTGGGCCGTCAACTCGCCCTGCATGCGGGTCATCCCGGCGAGAGAGGGCTTGGCCGGCTCGTTATCGAACATCTGGCAGGCGGCGAACAGGGGCAGCAGGGCAAACAAGGCTAGGGTACGGGCGGCACGCATTATCGGGTCTCCTGATAAGTGCCGCCACGTTACGCAGGCTGGCGGTGCATCACAAGCCCGGGACACAGGTTGAATAAGGTGTGCCGGGGGCGATCATCCCTGCTGGGACTTTTCCTATAGAGGGATCTGAACGGTCATGGGAACGTCTTTCTCTTTTATTCGGAAAGCCGCGATGACTATTCGATGGAATCTGTGGGGGCTGTTACTGGTGACGGGTTCTGCACTGGGCAGTGAACCGGCGCGGCTGGAGTACTCCTCTGCCACTGACTTTACCGAGATCTCGATCACCGTGAAGAGGACGCCTGACAGTAGCCCGGACTTTATTTCGGTCAATGTCACGCTGAGCCCGGAGGCCAGGGCCCGCACGGCTGCAATTACGTTACTGGCTTACAACAAGCAGGTTTCGACATACGTAGACGGCTACAACGTGAGTGATGGCGCCACTGTCATGGGTGTGCTGAACACACGAGAAATACAGTTTTCCGTCCCCCAGGACATACTCCGTAAATGGATGCCCTGGGTTCAACGGTGACGGCTTTTCAGGCTGGTCAACCAACGATAAACGTCTGCCCGGTCTGCAAGCCTTCCACGCTTTTCGCGTAGGCCAACGCCACTTCTGCACCCGGAGCCGGTTTGTACCCACGGAAGTACGGCGCGTAGCTGCCCATGGCTTCCAGCAGGACGGTAGGGCTGACCGAGTTGATGCGCAGGCCGCGGGGCAGTTCGATCGCAGCGGCTTTCACGAATGCATCCAGCGCGCCGTTGACCAGGGCAGCCGAAGCACCGGTGCGAATCGGATCGCGGTTGAGAATGCCGCTGGTGAAGGTGAACGACGCGCCGTCATTGGCGAACTCGCGGCCAATCAGCAGCAGGTTGACCTGGCCCATCAGCTTGTCTTGCAGGCCCAGGTCAAAATCGGTTTCGCTCATGTCGCCCAGGGGCACGAAGTTGACGCTGCCGGCGGCGCAGATCAGTGCGTCGAATTTGCCGGTCTGTTCGAACAGTTTGCGGATCGACGCGCTGTCGCTGATATCGACCTGGAAGTCGCCACTTTTGCGACCGATGCTGATCACTTCATGCCGTTGGGACAGTTCTGCCTTCACCGCCGAACCCACGGTACCGCTTGCGCCAATCAACAGGATTTTCATCGTGCCTTCCTCCAGATGTGTAGGTGAGGTTTCAGTCTAGAGTGATTTTTTGCGCGGATAAGTGCACTAATAGGCAACCTTTGGTTTTCAATTGGAAACAATCCATGAGCGAAATGGATGACCTCGCCGCGTTTGCCGTGTTGATCGAAGCCGGCAGCTTTACCTTGGCGGCCCAGCAACTGGGCTGCAGCAAAGGGCAACTGTCCAAGCGCATCAGCCAGTTGGAAGCGCAGTTTTCGGTGGTGTTGTTGCATCGCACCACCCGCCGCCTGAGCCTGACGGCGGCGGGTGCGGCGCTGTTGCCGCAAGCCCAGGCGTTGGTGGTCCAAGTGGAGCGGGCACGTCAGGCATTGGCCAGGCTCAAGGATGATCTCGTCGGCCCGGTGCGTATGACGGTTCCGGTGTCCCTGGGCGAAACCTTCTTCGACGGTCTGTTGCTGGAGTTTTCCCGGGAGTACCCACAGGTGCAGATCGAGTTGGAACTCAACAACCAGTACCGGGACCTGGCGCGGGATGGCTTCGACCTGGCGGTACGTTCGGAGGTCGCCAACGACGAGCGTCTGGTCGCCAAGCCGTTGCTCGCCTGGCACGAGATGACCTGCGCCAGCCCGGCTTACCTGGAACAGCACGGCGAGCCGCTGACGCCGGCGGAACTGGTGGGCCACAACTGCTTGCTGAACAGCCACTACAGTGGTCGTGAAGAGTGGCTGTATCACCAGCAGCATGAGCTGCTGCGGGTTCGGGTATCCGGGACCTTTGCCTCCAACCATTACAACTTGTTGAAGAAGGCTGCACTGGTGGGGGCGGGCATCGCGCGCTTGCCGTCCTACGTGCTGCACGCGGAATTGGCTGACGGTCGCCTGCGCTGGCTCCTGCGGGATTATCAGACCCGCAGCATGCCGATGTACCTGGTCCATCCGTATCAGGGCGGCCTGCCGCGCCGCACCCAGGTACTCGCAGATTATCTGGTGGGCTGGTTCAAGCGCAGCGGCGAAGCCCTCGATCGCCTTTAGCGGTAGCGTCGCGCAATCAGGTGATCAATCGAGAAGCTGCCCGGCCCCTTGGCCATCAACAGCAGCAGCAATGCGATCCAGGTGCCGTGGGTCGGGTAGGCGTCCGGGTAGACGAAAAGCTGGATGGTCAGGGTCATGCCCAGCAGCGCCAGCGCCGAGAATCGCGTGGCAAACCCCACGAGGATCAGCACCGGGAAAAAATGCTCGGCGAACGCGGCCATATGCGCCGCCACTTCCGCTGACAGCAGCGGCACGTGGTATTCGCTGCGAAACAGCGGCAGGGTGGACGGCGCCAAGTGCGGCCAGCCCAGCTGGAAGGTCCCGCCGATCAGGTCCACGGCGAGGCCTTCCACTTTGGTCTGGCCGGATTTCCAGAACACCGCCGCGATAGAGAAGCGTGCGACAAAGGCGATCAGGCTGTAGGGGATTTTCTCGAAGCACTGGATGATCCGTTGGATCAGCCCGGGAGCGGTGGTGTTCATGGCGATACCTTGGGTTCTGTGTGCAAGTGGGTGATGGCGCCGTGACCGATCAGCAGGGCCAGGCATTGGTGCAGGTCAAATTCGGCGGCCGCATCGAGGGCGTAGGCCACGGCCATTTCCAATGGCCAACCGTTGTTCAGGCTGTTGATAAACGTCGCTGAGCCGCTGTCGATGTGAAATACCTGCACGTGCAGGCCATTGCGTAGCACCAGCGCGCTTTGGGCATGGAAGGGGTCGAGGGTGGCGAGGGATTCGCCGGTCTGATGCGCCCCCCATAAAGCCACCACGGCGTAGGCCGAGTTCAGGGTGGCCAGGGATGGATGCAGTTGCAGGCGCAGTTCGCCCAGGTCCGACTGTTGTTGCAGGGTGGCGATGACCTCCTGTTGATCCAGTGGCTGTGCGTCCGCCGCGTGGTAGGCCCTCACCCGCAATCGCTCCAGGCGCGCCACGTCAGCCAGGTAAGGCACGCTGGCGGCGGGGGCGAAGCCCTGGATAAAGTCCGCCAGGTCGCTGCCGTATTCATTGATCAGAGGGCTTGTCGGCGGGAAACCCTGGACATACACACCGGCCATCGCCCGAAAAAACTCATCGCCCACCAGTTGCAGGGTGACCGGGTAGCCGGCGGCCAGCGCGTTGATCAGCGAGCTATGGACATTGTTGCGATACACCGCAAAACGACCGGCCGGATCGGCGCCGTTGCGGCTGAACAAGCCTTGCGGGCAGTTTTCCTCGGGGGACAGCAGGGCGCGGCTAAAGACGTCCTGGCGGCTCATGCACGCACCTCCAGCAGAAACCGGTCGGCCTCGCGTGCTTCAGCGTGCAGCACGCTGAACGCCGGCACCTGGTTGTCGCGCTCGATCAGCGTGGCGACCGGCCCGGTGCGGCTGAGCACGTGCTGGTAGAGCTGCCATACCGCGTTGTCGATGGGGGCGCCGTGATCGTCAATCAGCAAACGGTCGCCGAGGCTGTCGGTGTCTTCGGCAAACCCTGCCAGGTGAATCTCGCCCACGGCGTGCAACGGCAAGGCCTCGATGTACTTCAGCGGGTCTTGCTGATGGTTGATGCACGACACATACACATTGTTCACGTCCAGCAGCAGCCCGCAGCCGGTGCGGCGAATCGCTTCGCTGATGAAGTCGGTCTCTTCCAGGGTGGAGCACTGGAATTGCAGATAGGTCGACGGGTTCTCCAGCAGCATGGTCCGCTGCAGGCGGGTTTGTACCTGGTCGATGTGTTCGCACACCCGCTTCAGGGTTTCATCGTCATACGCCAGCGGCAGCAAATCATTGAGAAACACCGGGCCGTGGCTGGACCAGGCCAGGTGTTCGGAAAAGGAGTGGGGTTGATAGCGTTCGATCAGCGTGGCCAAGCGCGCCAGGTGCTCGTCGTTCAGCGGACCTTCGCCGCCAATGGACAGGCCTACACCGTGCAGCGACAGAGGGTACTGTTCGCGGATCAAGCCCAGGTAGTGATGGAAAGGCCCGCCGGCCACCATGTAGTTTTCGGCGTGGACTTCAAAAAAACCGATATCGGGGGACGTCTCGAGCACTTCACTGAAGTGCTCGTTCTTGAGCCCCAGCCCGGCCCGACGGGGGAGGCCGGGCGCCTGAGCCTGGGAGATGGAGTGGGTGAATGAGAGCGTCATCGTCAGTACTCAGGCTGTGCAGGGTTTCAGGACTTGGCGGTGAAGGCAGCTTCCTGGCCGAAGCCGGTTGGCGAGGTGGTGCTTGGGGTTTTCAGGCAGGTACCGGCCGGGACCAGTTTCCAGGCGTTGGCCTGATCCTTGACCTTCGAGGTGCCCGCGCAGGAAGTGCCGGCGCCTGCGGCGCAATCGTTCTTGCCGGCTTCGGCTACACCGAAGCATTTCTGCATGTCATCGGCGGCGTGGGCGGTGGTGGTCAGGGCGGACAGGCTCAGGGCCGAACCCAGGGCCAGGACGAGGGTGGCGGCGGACAGCGAGCGGGTTTTGGTAGTCATGGTGTATCTCCAGCAGTGGGTTGGGTTGGCAGGCATGTTCGCCTGCTTACACCACTAGAGAAAGGGGGAAGGGATTCGTTACAAAGCCGGGGGAAAAAATTTCAGGTTTCGCCAAAGTCTTTGGTTCACACCAAACAAATGTGGGAGCGGGCTTGCTCGCGAAGGCAGTGGGTAAGTCACCCAACAAGTTGGCTGATCCACCGCCTTCGCGAGCAAGCCCGCTCCCACAAAAGCCCGCTCATACATTGACCAGATGGGCATCAACCGCCCAAATAAGCCTCACGTACTTTCGGATCGGTCAGCAGTTGTTCGCCGCTGCCCTGCATCACCACTCGGCCGTTTTCCAGCACGTAGGCGCGGTCGGCAATCTTCAGCGCCTGGTTGGCGTTCTGCTCCACCAGGAACACTGTCACACCGTCCTTGCGCAGCTGTTCGATGATGTCGAAGATCTGCTGGATGATGATCGGCGCCAACCCCAGGGACGGTTCGTCCAGCAACAACAGCTTGGGCTTGCTCATCAGCGCGCGGCCGATGGCGAGCATTTGCTGTTCGCCGCCGGACATGGTGCCGCCGCGCTGGCTGAAGCGTTCCTTGAGCCGCGGGAACAGGTGCAGCACCTTGTCCATCTGCTCCTGGTAATCGCCCTTGTCGGTGAAGAACCCGCCCATGGCGAGGTTCTCTTCCACGGTCAGGCGGGCAAATACCCGGCGGCCTTCCGGAACCACGGCAATGCTCTTGCGCATGATCTCGGAGGAGGCCTGGCCCACCAGCTCCTCACCCATGTAGCGGATGCTGCCGCTGTGAGCCTGGGGCGAACCGCACAGGGTCATCAGCAGCGTGGATTTACCGGCACCGTTGGCGCCGATCAGGGTAACGATTTCGCCCTGGCGCACTTCCACATTGACGCTGTGCAGCGCCTGGATCTTGCCGTAGAAAGTGGAAACGTTTTCGAATTGCAGCATTTTACGCTTCCCCCAAATAGGCTTTGATCACTTCCGGGTTGTCGCGGATCTGCTCCGGCGTACCGTCGGCCAGTGGCGTGCCCTGGTTGATCACCACGATATGGTCGGAAATGCTCATGACCAGTTTCATGTCGTGTTCGATCAGCAGCACGGTGGCGTTGTTTTCTTCACGCAGCACACTGATCAGCGCCTTGAGGTCTTCTGTTTCCTTCGGGTTCAAGCCGGCGGCCGGTTCGTCGAGCATGAGGATCCGCGGACGGGTCATCATGCAGCGGGCGATTTCCAGGCGCCGTTGCTGACCGTAGGCCAGGGTGCCGGCAGGACGGTTGGCAAACTCGGTGAGGTTGACCTTGTCCAGCCAGTACGCTGCATATTCCATGGCCTCGCGCTCGCTCTTGCGGAACGACGGCGTCTTGAACAGGCCGGCAAAGAAGTTGGTGTTCAGGTGGCGATGCTGGGCGATCAACAGGTTCTCGACCGCCGTCATGTCCTTGAACAACCGCACGTTCTGGAAGGTCCGCACCACGCCCTTGCGGGCGATCTCGTGGCCGGCCAGGCCCTGGATCGGCTGGCCGTCCAGCAGGATGGTGCCGCCAGCCGGCTTGTAGAAGCCGGTCAGGCAGTTGAACACCGTGGTCTTGCCGGCGCCGTTGGGGCCGATCAGGGCCACGACTTGTTTCTCTTGCACGGTCAGGGCCACGCCGTTGACCGCCAGCAAACCGCCGAAGCGCATGCTCAAGTTTTCGACTTTCAGGATCTCGCGGCTCATTTGCGCAGCTCCATGTGGGGACGTTGCATGGGCAGCAGGCCTTGAGGTCGCCAGATCATCATCAGCACCATCATGGCGCCGAACATCAACATGCGGTATTCGCTGAATTCACGCATCATTTCCGGCAGCAGGATCATCACGATCGCCGCGAGGATCACGCCCAGCTGCGAGCCCATGCCGCCCAGTACCACGATGGCGAGGATGATTGCCGACTCGATGAAGGTGAACGACTCCGGGGTCACGAGGCCTTGGCGCGCGGCAAAGAAGCTGCCGGCAAAACCGGCGAAGGTTGCCCCGAGGGTGAATGCCGAAAGCTTGATGACGGTCGGGTTCATGCCTAGTGCACGGCAGGCGATTTCATCTTCGCGCAGCGCTTCCCACGCACGGCCGATCGGCATGCGCAGCAGGCGGTTGATCACGAACAGCGCCGCCAGTGCCAGCAGCAGGGCCACCAGGTACAGGAACACCACTTTGCTCACCGGGTTGTAGTCGATCCCGAAGTACTCGTGGAACGTCTGCATGCCTTCGGCCGCGGTGCGGTCGAACGTCAGCCCGAAGAACGTCGGCTTGGGAATGCTGCTGATGCCGTTGGGGCCGCCGGTGATATCGGTGAGGTTACGCAGGAACAGACGGATGATTTCACCGAAGCCCAGGGTCACGATCGCCAGGTAGTCACCGCGCAAGCGCAGTACCGGGAAGCCCAGCAGGAAGCCAAATGTGGCCGCCGCCATGCCGGCCAGTGGCAGGCAGATCCAGAAGCCCCAGCCCAGGTAGTGCGAGAGCAGCGCGTAGGTGTAGGCACCCACCGCGTAGAAGCCCACATAGCCCAGGTCGAGCAGGCCGGCGAGACCCACCACGATGTTCAGGCCCAGGCCCAGCAACACGTAGATCAGGATCAGCGTCGCGATATCCACCGCACCACGGGAACCGAAGAACGGCCAGATCAGCGCGGCCACGATCAGGCCGATGATGATGTAGCGCTGGGTGCGCGGCAGGGTCAGGAACTGGCTGACCTTGGGCGATACCAACGGGCCACGGTTGGACTTGAGGAGCGCACCGACCTGTTGGGTGAACAGCACGCGCAGGAACATCAACACCGAGCATAGGGCAATGATGGTCAACGTCACGGGACCGGTGCCATGCACTTCAAGGTTGATCCCGACAATGCTCAACTTGAGCCCGAGTACCGGGAAGGCCACGGCCCAGACCAGCAAGGCGCTGAAAAACGCCGATTTAAGATATCTGCTCATACTTTCTCAACCTCCGGACGGCCCAGAATGCCGGTCGGCCGGAACAACAGCACCAGAACCAATAGACCGAATGCCACCACGTCCTTGTACTGGTCACCGAATACGTCGGCGCCAAAGGCTTCAGCCACACCCAGCACCAGCCCGCCGAGCATCGCGCCCGGAATGCTGCCGATGCCGCCCAATACCGCCGCGGTGAAGGCCTTGAGGCCCACCAGGAAACCGGCGTTGGGGTTGATCACGCCATACTGCATGCTCAGCAATACAGCGGCGATGGCCGCCAGTGCGGCACCGATGACGAAGGTCAGGGCGATGATGTTGTTGGTGTTGATACCCAACAGGTTGGCCATCTTGATGTCTTCGGCGCAGGCCCGGCAGGCGCGCCCCAGACGGGAGCGGGAGATGAACAGGGTCAGGCCGAGCATCGCCACCAGGGTGACGACGAAGACCAGGATCTGCATATAGGAAATCAGCACTTCCTGTGCGCCGCCTGGGCCGAAGGAGATGCTCCCCGGGATCAGGTTGGGAATGGATTTGTCCTTGGAGTCCTGGGACAGCAATACGGTGTTCTGCAGGAAAATCGACATGCCGATCGCGGAGATCAGCGGGATCAAGCGGTTGCTGCCACGCAAGGGGCGGTACGCAACGCGTTCGATACTGTAGCCATAGGCACTGGTTACGACGATGGACGCCAGGAATGCGGCGGTCATCAACAGCGGCAGGGAATGGATACCCAGCATGGCCAGCCCGGCAAGGGCGATGAAGGCCACGTAGGAACCAATCATGTACACCTCGCCATGGGCGAAGTTAATCATTCCAATGATGCCGTAAACCATTGTGTAGCCAATGGCTATCAAGGCATAGGTGCTGCCAACGGTCATGCCGTTAACCAGCGTTTGGAAAAAATGATAGATCTCAGGCATTACAGCGCTCCTAAAAACCCGATACGCATTTCACTGGTGGAGTCAATTTCCGGCTCGGTGCCCTGTTCTGTGATCAGGTTGCACAAAGCGTTTGCCAGCGAACCGCTGGTGACGGTTTTAAGATTTTCAGGTGAGCCAGCGCCCGGATCGCGGGTGACAGGCCCATAAACCTCGTAAAACAAAGCCCACTGCTTGCACAGTGGGCTTGTTGACCAGTAACGCCTGGCTTACTGAGGGGAAACTTCGGTTTTTGGTTTGCCGAAGTGCCATTCGTAGACCACGAACTTGAAGTCCTTCAGGTCGCCCTTGGCGTCGAAGCTCAGGTCGCCGGTCGGGGTCTTGAAGGTACCGGCGTGGATGGCCGCTGCCACCTTGGCGGTGTCTTCGCTCTTCGCGGCAGCGATACCGCCGGCGATCACTTCAACTGCCGAGTAGGCCGGGAACACGAACGGACCGGTTGGGTCCTGCTTGTTCTTGGTGAACTCTTCAACGATTGCCTTGTTGGCAGGATCGGTGTCGAAGGATTTCGGCAGGGTAACCAGCAGGCCTTCGGACGCGCCCTGGGCGATTTGCGAGATGGAGTCGTTGCCGACGCCTTCAGGGCCCATGAACTTGGCGTTCACGCCTTTTTCCTTGGCTTGGCGCAGGATCAGGCCCAGCTCAGGGTGGTAGCCGCCGTAGTAGACGAAGTCGACGTTGGCTTGCTTGAGCTTCTGGATCAGCGAACCGAAGTCTTTGTCGCCAGCGTTGATGCCTTCGAAGAGGGCAACTTTCACGCCTTTCTTCTCGAGGGTTTGTTTAACGGCGGTGGCGATGCCTTCACCGTATTGCTGTTTGTCGTGGATAACAGCTACGACTTTCGGCTTCACGTGGTCGGCGATGTAGTTACCGGCGGCTGGGCCCTGGGCGCTGTCCAGGCCGATGGTACGGAAGACCAGCTTGTAGCCACGGGACGTGATTTCCGGGCTGGTGGCAGCCGGGGTGATCATGATCACGCCTTCGTCTTCGTAGATGTCGGATGCTGGCTGAGTGGAGCTGGAGCAAAGGTGACCGACCACGAACTTGACGCCGTCGTTGACCACTTTGTTGGCTACGGCCACGGCTTGTTTTGGATCGCAAGCGTCGTCGTATTCCTTGGCTTCGAGCATTTTGCCATCTACGCCGCCCTTGGCGTTGATGTCGGCGATGGCCTGCTTGGCACCCATGAACTGCATGTCGCCGTACTGGGTCACAGGGCCGGTTTTAGGGCCGGCAATACCGATCTTGATGGTGTCAGCTGCGAACGAATGGCTGGCAACCCCGGCCAGGACCATAGCGGCAAACAGTTTGGAAATCTGCTTAGTAGCCTTATTCATAGTGCTCCACTCTTACTGTTGTATTTTTTATAGTTCTAGCGGCCTTGTGAGCTGCAGAACCGGATCAGATATCTCGGATATCCCCCGGCAGCGGCCTGGCAACTGTACCGGTACAGTGTAGAGCGCCGGTTGATCGCTTGAAAAGCTGGCTGCTGGGGGCAAAACCCGGGTATGTCGCTTAAATGAAAGAAAAAGACAGAATTGCGGCGGGGTGATGCCAGAGTTTCGGGCAATCCTTGGCTTTCCTGACACTTTCGTTCGGTGCCTCATTTGCAACTGGGTTTTTCTGCCTGGGGCTCGACGGTATGATTGCGCCGATTTTTTCTTCAGGTGAACTCCCATGACGCAAGAACCTAGCACCCTCTATGCCAAGCTGCTTGGTGAAACTGCCGAAATTTCCTGGAAGGAGCTTGAGCCGTTCTTTGCCAAGGGTGCCCTATTGTGGGTCGACGCCGGGCTGGATTTGATCGAGGCCGCCGAGGGCATGGCTGAGGACAACCGTGAGAAAGTCGCTGCCTGGCTGGCTGCGGGGAGTCTTGGCGAGGTGTCTGCGACGCGGGCATTGGACCTGGTTGAGCGGGACCCGAGTTTGTGGGCGGTGGTGGTTTCGCCGTGGATTCTGATCCAGGAAAGGGCAGTGTAGGAAATGCATGCGCGAAAAGGGTGCGTGATTTTTCCGAGTTTAAGTGTGTAGGCGGGTAACTGCATTTGCGGTGATGGCACCTTGCCGTAGAGAAAGGTCACAGGCGGGGGTTACGTGCGCGTCATGGGAACAGTTTTGGTAGCGGCGGAGTGTGGGGGGAATTGTTTCTGGGTGTGAGTTTTTTTGAGTACATATCCGTTATTTAGGTAACGGCTACTTATGGTTCCGCTCTTACAGCGGGTCACTTTTGGCAAACGCCCCAAAAGTAACCAAAAGGTCTTTGCCCCACCACTCGGTGCCTCGCCTAGGCTCGGCATGCCCGCACTCCGGCCCGGTTCCGCGGGCCGCCGCGACGGGCCATCCATGGCCCGGCGCGGCTAAATCGGCATCCTTGCCGATTTACCCG
>NZ_JACAPZ010000036.1:0-164975 GCF_013385475.1 Pseudomonas sp. G5001 | reverse complement strand
TTGTACATACAAGCATATGCAATCAAGCGGCCAACTTTGCGCGCAAGGTTTGAAGATTTTTCCGGGACGAGGGTGGAAGCCTTGGAAAACAAGGCTTCGCAGCATGATGAATTTTCTTACGGGGGATTTTTACAGCGCGGGAGACTTGTCATCGAGGCAGGGCTTTGCGCCATGCTGGGGCGTTCGGTAACAAGTTGGTGCGGGAAGAGGGAAACAAAATGTGGGGGAAGAAACCCCCACCTGTTCAGGCGGCGGCAGTCAATTCGATAACGCAGCAACGGCCAGTCACACTGACATCCAGCAGGCCGGTGTTACCGTCCAGTTGCAGGCAGTCGTGACGGTTCAGCCGCTCACCGAGCACCTTCACTTCATCGGCCACGCTGAACACCAGCACGGTGTGCGCGGCACTGAAGAAACGCTGCGTGCCGTCCATCCATTGCAACCGCGCTTGATAGCGCTGCGGCGAATAGATGAGGTTGAAATCGCGGATCGGCCCGCCGATCAAACGGCAGGACACCTGGCTGTCACCCTTGAACGGGAATGGCTGCAGCGGTAACAACCCGAGTTGTTCCTCGCCATCCACCGTCAGCACCATGCCCGAGCCTTGCAGCACGGTGATAATGCGCTGGTACCCGGCAAAGGTGGAGAACCCGCCCGACTCGGCGATATCGGCAATCGACAGGCGCCAGCCGAAACCGTCAAGGCCCTCCCCCGCGTCACGGGTGATTTCTTCAGTGCTGCCGCCGCCGTTTTTCCACGGCATGCGAATGTAATCGGTAGCGCGCCAGACTTTCATCGAACTCATTTACTGAAACGTCCTTCCAGGCTATGACGGGAACCGGGGTGGATCAAACGTGCGGCCGTGACCGGCTGGCGGCCAGACCAGGTGCGGCGGCGAATCAGCAGGCACGGCTCGCTGGTTTCGATTTGCAGCAGCTTGCATTCGTCGGCGTCGGCCAGGATCGCCTCGACCACGTGCTCGCCTTCGGTCAGCGGCGCCACCTGGTTGAGGTAGGCATAGGGCGTTTGCTGGGTGAAATCCTGCTGCAGGTATTCCGGTGCTACCAGGGCGTTGACGAAACGGTCTTCGATTTGCACCGGAATGTCGTTTTCGTAGTGCACGATCAACGAGTGGAACACCCGCCCGCCTTCGCGCATTTCCAGCGCGACGGCGCGCTCGGAACCGGCGGCTTCTTCCCCGAGGGTAATGACCTTGCACGTATGGCGATGACCGCGGGAGGCGATCTCATCGGCAATGTTGTGCACTTCAAACAGCGCCGACTGGCTCTTGGGCTCGGCGACAAAGGTGCCCACACCTTGCATGCGTACCAGCAGGCCTTCGGCAGTCAACTCGCGCAGGGCTCGGTTGATGGTCATGCGGCTGAAGCCCAACTGGTTGACCAGTTCGCTCTCCGAAGGCACGCGATAATGCGGCGGCCAGTTGCCGTTGAGAATCTGCTGGCTGATCATCTGTTTGACGCGGGCATACAAGGGCGCCGGACTTTCGTCCATGTGGGCAGCCAGTGGAGACTTGGCGGGCGGAGTCGACACAGGAAATCCTTGTAGGTGAAAAAGAAGCATAGCTTGCCGGAGTTTACCGAGCAGGCAAACGTCTGTATATGTATATACAAATAAACACACGACCGGGGTGCCTGAATCATGTCCGCTTTCTTTGCCGAACGCGCGCTGCTGCCTAATGGATGGGCCAACGATGTACGTCTTGAAGTCAGCGCCGATGGCCTGCTGACCAAGGTTGAGCCCAACGCCAGTGCAGACGGTGCCGAACGGCTCAGGGGCCCCGTGCTGGCGGGCATGCCGAACCTGCATTCCCACGCTTTCCAGCGCGCGATGGCCGGGCTGGCGGAAGTGGCCGGCAACCCGAATGACAGTTTCTGGACCTGGCGCGACCTGATGTATCGGATGGTCGGCAAGATCCGCCCCGACCAGTTGCAGGTCATCGCGCGCCAGTTGTATATCGAAATGCTCAAGGCCGGCTACACCTCGGTGGCCGAATTTCACTACGTGCACCACGACGTCAGCGGCCAGCCCTATGCCGACCCTGCGGAGCTGTCGCGGCAAATCAGCCAGGCGGCCGCCAGCAGCGGTATCGGCCTGACGTTGTTGCCGGTGCTCTACAGCCACTCCGGTTTCGGCGGCCAGGCACCCAATGAAGGCCAGCGCCGCTTTATCAACAGCACCGAAAATTACCTGAGCCTGCAATCACGCCTGCAACCGATTCTGGCCGCGCAACCGGCACAACGGCTGGGCCTGTGTTTCCACTCGCTGCGCGCCGTCACACCGCAACAGATCAGCGAAGTGCTGGCCGCCAGCGACAAGGCGTGCCCGGTGCATATCCACATCGCCGAGCAGCAGAAGGAAGTCGACGACTGCCTGGCCTGGAGCGGCCAGCGCCCGCTGCAATGGTTGTATGACCATGTTGAAGTGGATCAGCGCTGGTGCCTGGTGCACGCCACCCACGCCAATCCGGAAGAAGTGACGTTGATGGCCAGGAGCCGGGCGATTGCCGGGTTGTGCCTGACCACTGAAGCCAACCTGGGCGACGGGATTTTCCCGGCGGTGGACTTCCTGGCCCAGGGCGGGCGCATGGGGATTGGTTCCGACAGCCATGTGTCACTGAGCGTGGTGGAAGAATTGCGCTGGCTGGAATATGGGCAGCGGCTGCGGGACCAGCGGCGCAACCGGCTGTATCGCAGCGATCAGCCGATGGTTGGGCGTACGCTGTTCGATGCCGCGCTGGACGGCGGTGCCGAAGCGCTGGGGCAGCCGATTGGGCGCCTTGAAGTTGGCAAACGTGCGGACTGGCTGGTGCTGGACGGCAACGATCCGTACCTGGCGACAGCGAACGAAGACGGGATCCTCAATCGCTGGTTGTTTGCCGGTGGTGATCGCCAGGTGCGCGACGTGCTGGTCAACGGGAAGTGGGTGGTGCGCGACGGGCACCACGCCGCCGAAGAAGACAGCAGCCGGGCGTTTACCCAGGTCTTGCGGGATTTGCTGGGCTGACAGACGACACACAACAAATGTGGGAGCGGGCTTGCTCGCGAAAGCAGTGGATCAGTCAATACATCTGGTGACTGTCACACCGCCTTCGCGAGCAAGCCCGCTCCCACATTGGATTGGCGCTGTTTCGTATTACTGCGAGGTCTTCGCCATCTGCTTGTCCGACGTACGCCAGATCAAACGCGTGGTGTCATACCCCTGCTGCCGCGCCCTGCTCAGCAGGTCTTCGCGGGTGTCGGCGCTGACCGTCGGCGTGCGCGACAGCAACCACATGTAGCGCCGGCTCGGGCTGCCGACAATGGCGGTCTTGTAGTCATCGCTGACGTACAGCACCCAGTAATCGCCCTTGGCCACGCCCGGCAACAGCGAGGTGAACCAGTTATTGAATTCGACCCACAGTTTGTCGGTCTTGCCGGCGACCTGCGGCGTTGCGGTGCCCTTGGCTTCCTGCCACTTCCACTCAGGGGTCAGGCAGCGGTTGAACACCGACATGTTGCCATCGGGCAACAGCGTGTAGCGGGCTTCGGACTGCGCACAATTGCGCTGGAAGTACATCGGCAAACGGGCCAGCTCATACCAGGTACCCTGGTAACGCTTGAGGTTGACGCTGCCAACAGTCTTGGGTTGCAGATCATCGCCAGAATGGCTGGCGCAGCCCGCCAAAAACAGGCTGGCGCAGAGGTATAGAACGAAACGCATCATGTTGTTTTTCTCCCGCAGGCTTTCGCCCCGGTTTACTTCAGGCCTTGCCCGGAAAAAATCAGTACTTTGTCACCGGCATATTGCACGCTGATAAAGCTGTTTTTATCGCCCCAGGTGCAACTGGACATACCCAGCGCGCCAGAACAATCAGTCGGCTTGCCCAACAACGACTCCACCTCGGCCTTTGGCATGCCGGCCGACAGTTTTGCGTAATTTTCTTGAGTGACCTTGCTGCAAGCGGCCAGAAGCACGCAAAACGACAACAGGGCGAGACGGCGTAACGACATGGAAAAACTCCTGGAGAGACGAAGCAGCTTGGGGGTCTGCCAGAAGCTTAGAAGGGAAAAGAGGTGTCTGGTTCCCGACGAGCGAAAACAAAAAAGCCCCGAAAACGCTGAAACGTTTCGGGGCTTTTGCTTACCGCAAGGACTTACGCCTTGTGGTAGCCGGTCACACGCTCAACTTCTTCCTTCGAACCCAGGAACACCGCCACGCGCTGGTGCAGGCCTTCAGGCTGGATGTCGAGGATGCGCTGGTGGCCGTCGGTGGACGCACCGCCCGCCTGTTCAACCAGGAACGACATCGGGTTGGCTTCGTACATCAGGCGCAGCTTGCCCGGCTTGGACGGCTCACGGCTGTCGCGTGGGTACATGAACAGGCCACCACGGGTCAGGATGCGGTGCACGTCGGCAACCATCGCAGCCACCCAGCGCATGTTGAAGTTCTTCTTCAGCGGGCCTTCTTCGCCGGCCATCAACTCGCCTACATAGCGGGTAACCGGCTCTTCCCAGTGACGCTGGTTGGACATGTTGATTGCAAATTCCTGGGTGGACGCAGGAATGGTGATGTCTTCGTGGGTGAGCACGAAGCTGCCCATTTCGCGGTCCAGGGTGAAGCCCTTGACGCCGTCGCCCAGGGTCAGCACCAGCATGGTCTGTGGGCCGTAGATCGCGTAACCGGCAGCTACCTGCTCGGTGCCCGGCTGCAGGAAGGCCTTTTCGTTCAGGGCTTCGTTCTGGCTCAGGTATTCGTTCGGGCAACGCAGTACCGAGAAGATGGTGCCGACTGGCGCGTTGATGTCGATGTTCGACGAACCGTCCAGTGGGTCGAATACCAGCAGGTACGCGCCTTTCGGGTATTTGCCCGGGATCTGGTAGGCATTGTCCATTTCTTCGGACGCCATGCCGGCCAGGTGACCGCCCCACTCGTTGGCTTCGAGCAGGATTTCGTTGGAGATCACGTCAAGCTTCTTCTGCACTTCGCCTTGTACGTTTTCAGTGCCCATGCTGCCCAGGACACCACCCAGCGCGCCTTTGGACACGGCGTGGCTGATTTCCTTGCAAGCACGCGCCACCACTTCGATAAGGAAGCGCAGATCGGCAGGCGTGTTGTTGCTGCGGGTCTGCTCGATCAAATAGCGACTCAGGGTAACGCGGGACATGGAAGGCTCCGGAAATGGGGGGCTAAAAACCCGCGCAGTTTAACGCGAGTCGGGGCGTATTTCCTCCTATCAGAGGATTTAAACCCAATAGAGTTCATGGACTTTATTTAACGTGCCACCGGTGGCTTGCGCAGCAAACTGTAGGCCATGGCGCCCAGGGCCGCCACACCGAGCAGCAGCACGGCCCAAAGACCGAGCTTTTTCCAGTTCGGCCCGGCAACAACCGGGGCCGCGACCGCAGCCGATGTGACCACCGCCTCGCCCGCCACCTTGGCCTGCCCAAGCCCCGCTAGACGTTCGGCGCTGTAGTCCGGAATCAGGGTCGACAGCGGCAAGTTCGCGCCTTTCACCGACGGATTGCCGAGCACAAGGGTGAACGGTGGCTCGCCCCGCGCCAGGAACACCAACTGCGTGGCCCGCACCGCAAAGCTCAAGGTCGGCGCCTCCACGCCCAGGCCACCGCCACGTTCGTCCACGTCGAGCTTGAGCTGCGCAACAGCCTGGCCCGGCAACTGCAGTTCGTTCTGTAAAACGTCCTGGCCATTTTGCGTCAACCGGTAGAGCAAACCGCTGCTCATGGGTTGCCAGGCCTGATTAGTTTCCCGGCGGCCCGACAAGGTGACCGGCGCCAGGCTGTTGGGTTGGCTCAAGTCGATTCGCAAGCGTTCGACGTTCAGTGCGTTGGGCAACTGCCAGCTGTATTCCCCGGCCTTGAGCCGGCTGCCCGACAACGGCTGCGACCACACCAGCGGCAACGGCAGGTTGTGGGCGCTGACACTCTCCAACTGCGCCGACGTCAGCGCCGGTGCCGCCTGCCCCTTCCACAGCAGGCGCAGATACCGCGCCGACTGCCCCGGCAAACTCACTTCATGCTGCTCGACGCGCTCATCGGCAAACGACAACCGCGCCACCTGCCCTTCGCCCCAGGCGCGCCAGTGCTGCAAGTCGTCGCTGGCTTCGATGCTGAAACGCTGGAAGCCGTCGCGCTCGCTCGTCCAGTCGAGGATCAGTTGCTGCAATGGGGCCTTGATCGCACTCGCATCGAGCAGCCAGCCGCGCAGCACTTCTTCGCCGGCCTCCAGTTGGCTCGGCGGCTGCACTTGCACCAGCGTGCCGGTGGACGTGGATTGCACACGCACGCTGGGCACGGCTTCGGAGGAGTCAGCCGCAGCGTACAACGGGAACCACTTCACGTTGGACAGGCTGCGGCTTTCGGTGCTTTGCGCCGACTGCCGCGCCAGTGCGTAAGCCTGGGGCTCGCCAGCGGCGTTGAACACCCGCACATCACCCAGGTCGGCCTGACGCGCGCTCAATTGCACCGCCAGCGGCAGTTCCAGGCGGTACCACGGGCCTTCGCCACTGACCGTCAGCGGCACCCGCGTGGTGAAATCGGCGGGCGTCTCCTGGGCCCAGGCCGATAACGTCGTGCACAACCCCAACAGCGCCACACTCAACTTGCCCATCAAGAAGCCACTCCTTCAGTTTCAACCACCGGCTCGGAGCGCTTGGGGGGCAGCGGGGCGAAATAGCCCACCACCAGCAACAGCCCGCCCACACCGATAAACGATACGATCCGCGCCAGCCCGCCACGGTTGCTCAATTCGACGAAGAACAATTTGGCCACCACCACGGCAATCAATGCCGCACCGATCAGCCACACCTCTCGCCGGTGACGCAGATGGCCGCCGATCATCAGGCTCAGGGCAATCAGGGTCCACACGATCGACAGCCCGGCCTGCACCAGCATCGACTCCAGCAACGCATCCAGATGGAACGGCACGCCACCCCAGTGATGAGCCGTGCGCATCACCAGCGCAGTGAAGAAGGCGAACAACGAGACACCGGAGACCGCCTGGGCGACCAGTTCGGCGCGCGGCCCGCGTTGCGGTGCGGCACTGCGGGACCACAGGTACACACCCAACAGCGCGAATAGCAATCCAATATCCAGCGGGTTAAGCAGCGGCACATACGGCAGCGGCTCGGCGGTGCCGTCGCTGAAGATATTCGCCAGCCAGAACCAGCCGAGCATCAACACCGCCAGCGGCAACGCGGCATACAACCGGTACTCGCGCGGGTACGCCGACACCGGCCACGGCCAACTGCGTGGCGCGGCGGCCAGCACCAGGTATAGGCTTGGCAGAATCGCCCAGCCCAGCCAGCGCCAGGCGTTGTATTCCTCGGACAGCAGCAACAGGCCGTAGCGCAGCTCCAGCGCCAGCACGCCGATCAGCAGCCAGCAACCAAGCACATGCGCGGCGCTCAGGGCTTTCTCCGGAATGACCGAAGCCAGGCGTCGCAGCGACACGAAGTGCACCGCAAACACCGCTGCCCATGCCAGCCAGGCGAAGTTCGCCGCCGGGTGATAACGCGAGCCCCACGCGCCCAGCAACACCACGCCCACCGCCGGCATCAACAGCGTGCACAGCAAGCCCAGCGACGCCCATTGCAGCCTCAGGGCCAATACCGCCCAGATCGCCACACTCACCGCCGCTACCGCCAACAGCCAGGTGCCTTGCAGCATCGATGGTGCAAACCGCAGCACTTCGCTGACCAACGCCAGCGTCCACCAACCCGCACCCCACACCAGCAGCACGTCGGACAGCCGCTGCAAACTCAACGCCTCGAACACCGGCGCATGAGGCCTGCGCTGCAAGCGCCAGGCACCGACCAGCGCCGCCAGCCCGAGCACCATTGGCGTCCAGAAACCGCTATGGCCCAAAGGACGCAAACCCTCGCTGGTCAGCGGCCCGAGCAGGTCCGGCACCGCGATCAGGAACGAAGCGCCGCCGATCACTTGCAGCAACAACCCGAAGACAAAACTGACGCGCTGTTGCAGGTACAGGCTCAGCCAGATGATCAACAAACCACTGGCCGCCCACACGCCGCTGGCGGTCTCCCACGGCAGCACAAACAGCACCGCCAGGTTGATCAGCACCAACCCGGCGAGCAACACCACCGACAGGCCACGCAACAACCGCACATCGCTGCGCACCATGGTGTCCCGCGCGGCCAGCAGCATGCCGCCGATCAATGCCAGGCCAATCAGCGATGCGGTGAGCAAGCCGCTCCAGCCCGCACTGAACACCGCGCCTGAATCAGCACCCGCTTGCAGGCGCAGCAGGAACAGCGCACCACCCAGCAGTTGCACGGCAAACGCGGTGAAGAGGAACGTACGCGAGCCGATGCGCAGGCCCACCAGCAAGGTCGCAAGACCGGCAAGCGCCCAACTGATGGCCGTGCCTTGGGTCCACAGCAGCAACGGTGCGAGCAGGTACAAGAAGCCCAGGCCCACACTGGCCAATACCGGCAAGCCTCGACGCTCCCACTGCGCCGCGTGCTCCACCGGCGCCTTGCGCAACTGGTCGAAACTGAACAGCAAGGCCGCCCCCAGCAACAACGCACCCAAGGGTGCACCGTCCAGCAGGCTGGTCTCGCCAATCCGCAATTCGCTGAGGAACGCCAGCGCCGAACCGACTTGCAACAGCAAGCCAAACGCCCGTGCCAAAGGCCGCTGCTGACGCAGGCCGAGCCAGAAAATCCCGGCGCCTTCCACGGCCCAGGCCGCCGCGGTCCAGCGTGCGTCGAGGCCCAACGGAATCGCCAGGCTGGCGAAGATCACACCCAGCGCCAGGCAAGTTTCCGCCAGCAGCAAGGCGCGCCCGCCACTCAGCAAACGAGCCAGGCCCATATAGATAATGCCCAGGGCCAGCGCGCTGAACGCAGCGGCAAATTCCAGGTGCTGCACCAGCGCAAACTGCAAACCGAAGCCCACCAGCGGCGGACCGAACAGCATGCTGCCGTCGACATAATCGCCCTTGGCCGCCGACCAGCGCAGCAACGCGCCGCGGCTGTCATCGTCCGGCGCGTCGCGCATCTCCAGCAACTTGCGCCGGGCGAACAACAGGCCGATGCCCAGGTACATCAGGAAAAATAGAATCAGGAACGGCTCGGTGCTCCACAGCAGCTCCGGTGTATAGGAGCGCATGCCCCAGGCGAAGCCGATGCCGAAGGTGCCGACAAAACCGATCAAATTGAGCAGGCGCCAGGCCTTGAACCAGGCGATGGCGAGAATGCCTGCGTTGAGCAGGGCGAAATAGCTGAACAGCGCCACATGGTTGCCGGCGCCGGTGGACGTGAGGATCGGTGCCGCAAAACCGCCGAGTGCAGCGGCGCAGGCCAGGCCGAGGGCGTCCTGGGTAATCGCCAGGATCGCCGAGAAAACGGTGACCGCCACCAGCAAGCCGAGTGCCGCGCCGGGGTCGAGCAGCGGGTGCAGGCGCATCGCGGCGAACACCGTGAGGTACAACACCGCAATGCCGGTGCCCTGCAGCATCAACCCGTAATTACTGTTGCGCAGCCGCAGCCACCAACCCAGGCCCAGCAGTGCCAATGCGCAACCGGCGACACCTGCGTAACGCAACTCGATTGGCACCACCATGCCTTCAGTGGCATAGCGCAGCAGGAAAGCCAGGCCAAGGAACAACAACACCACGCCGACCCGTAGCACGGTGTTGCCACCGAACAGCCAGTTGCGGGCACCGCTGATTGCGCGCTCGATAAAGTTGGGGCCGCGAGGCACCGCCGGCGCGGCAGGCTGTTCAGGGATTTTCGCGCTCGGTTCGGCCCGCCACACATCAGCCGGCAATGGCTGGCTGGGTTCGGCCACCACGCTTGCGTAGGCGGGTTCCAGTTCGGCGGGTAATTCCCAGACGAGTTCAGGCGGCGCCGCTACCGGCAGCGGCTCTTCGACAAACACAGGTCCGGCGGTTTCAACGGCGGCAGGCCTTTCCAGCAAGGCCAGGCGTTGCTCGACCACTTTCAGGGCGTTGCGGGCAGACTCCAGCTGACGGCCTTGTTCCTCCGTACGCGAGGCGAGCATCGACAGGCGAATCGCCTGGCCAATGCCCAAACCGAGCAGCGCACCAATGCCCGCATCACTGAACGACTCGTCGAGTGTCCAGCCGAGCACCAGGCCAATCAGCATGAAAATCCATTGCATTGTCGATATCCCTAAGCAGCCCGAAGCGGGCAAAGGCGATGCTCAGTATATCGACACGGACCCCATGTGGGAGCGGGCTTGCTCGCGAAGGCGGTGGATCAGTCACAAATTTGTCGACTGACGCTGCGCCTTCGCGAGCAAGCCCGCTCCCACATTTTGTATTGCGGTGTCTAATCCAACGCTTTCCAGATTTCCGTCGCGTATTCGCGGATGGTCCGGTCCGACGAGAACCAGCCCATGCGCGCGGTATTGAGCACCGCCGAACGCCACCATTCCTTGGAGTCGTGCCAATGGGCCTCGACCCGCGCCTGGGCATCCCAGTAGGAATCGAAGTCGGCACAGACCAGGAAGCGGTCGTAGTCGATCAGCGAATCCACCAACCCGGCATAACGGCCCGGATCATCCGGTGAGAACACCCCACCACGAATCGCTTGCAGCACATCATTCAAGCGATGGGACGCGGCGATCTCTGGCCCGGCGTTGAATTCGCCCGCGTGTTTGCGCGCTTCCACCTGCTGTGCGCTGAGGCCGAAGATGAACATGTGGTCGGCACCCACGCGCTCGTGCATCTCGACGTTGGCGCCGTCCATGGTGCCGATGGTCAGCGCGCCGTTGAGGCCGAATTTCATGTTGCTGGTGCCCGAGGCTTCAAAGCCGGCGGTGGAAATCTGCTCCGACAAGTCGGCCGCCGGAATGATGCTTTCCGCCAGGCTGACGTTGTAGTTGGGCAGGAATACCACCTTGAGCAACCCGCGCACGGTAGGGTCGTTGTTGACGGTACGGGCGATGTCGTTGGTCAGCTTGATGATCAGCTTGGCCTGGTGATAGCTGGCCGCGGCCTTGCCGGCGAAGATCTTCACCCGCGGCACCCAGTCGGTGCCCGGCTCGGCCCGGATCGCCTGGTACAGCGCGACGGTGTGCATCAGGTTCAGCAGCTGGCGCTTGTACTCGTGGATCCGCTTGACCTGCACATCGAACATCGCCGCCGGGTTGACCGAAATCCCCAGGCGCTCGTGAATGATGTCGGCCAGTGCCCGCTTACTGTGCAGGCGCTGTTCGGCGAAGGCCTTGCGAAAGGCTTGCTTCTCGGCAAACGGTTCCAGGTCTGCCAGGCGCTGTTCGGGGTTATCCAGCACGTCCGGGCCCAGTGCTTCCACCAGCATCGCCGTGAGCTTGGGGTTGGCCTGGTACAGCCAGCGGCGGAAGGTAATGCCGTTGGTTTTGTTGTTGATGCGGTCCGGGTAGAGCTTGTGCAGTTCGGAGAACACCGTGCTGCGCATCAGTTGCGTGTGCAGACCGGATACGCCGTTGACACTGTGGGAGCCGAGGAACGCCAGGTTGCCCATGCGTACGCGGCGACCGTTGTCTTCTTCGATCAGCGAGACGGCACGCAGCACGTCGAAGTCATGGATGCCCTTGGCCCGCAGCGAGTCGATATGCTGGGCGTTGATCAGGTAGATGATCTGCATGTGCCGCGGCAGCATGCGCTCCATCAGGCCGACCGGCCAGGTTTCCAACGCCTCGGGGAGCAAGGTGTGGTTGGTGTACGAAAGGGTTTCGACGGTGACGTCCCAGGCGGCATCCCACGGGATGTCGTGCAGGTCCACCAACTGACGCATCAACTCGGCCACCGCGATCGAGGGGTGAGTGTCGTTAAGCTGGATGGCCGCGTGCTCGCCCAGGCTCAATACCGAGCCGTGCATGTTCTTGTGGCGACGCAGCAGATCCTGCAACGAGGCGGAGACGAAGAAGTACTCCTGGCGCAGGCGCAGCTCCTGCCCTGCTTCGGTGCTATCGGCCGGGTAAAGCACTCGGGAGATGCTTTCGGCGCGGGCCACCTCGGCGACGGCGCCCAAGTGGTCACCGGCGTTGAAACGTTCCAGGTGCAGGTCTTCCACCGCACGGGCACGCCACAGGCGCAAGGTGTTGACGCTGGCGCCGCGCCAGCCGACGACCGGGGTGTCATACGCCACCGCACGTACGGTTTCATTCGGCGACCAGACCTGGATCGACTTGCCGGACGCGTCCAGCACGGTTTCCACACCACCGCCAAAGCCGATCGGGTAGATCACTTCGGCGCGCTCGAACTCCCAGGGGTTGCCGAAATCCAGCCAGCGTTCGGTTTGCTCCTGCTGCCAGCCATCGACAATCGCCTGGCGAAACAGGCCGTGCTCATACCGAATGCCATAGCCATGGCCGGCGATACCCAGGGTCGACATGCTTTCCATGAAGCAGGCCGCCAGGCGGCCAAGGCCACCGTTGCCCAGGGCCGCGTCGGGCTCCAGCAGGCGAATGCGCTCCATGTCCACACCCAACTCGCTCATGGCCTCACGGGCCACGTCCAGCAAGCCAAGGTTGCTCAGGCTGTCGTAGAGCAGACGGCCGATCAGGAATTCCAGCGAGAGGTAATAGACCCGCTTCTGTCCCTTGCGGTAGATGTGCCGCGTGTGGTCCATCCAGTGGTCGACCATGTGGTCGCGGGCGGCCAGTGCGATGGCTTCAAACCAGTCGTGGTCGAAGGCGTGATCGGGGTCCTTGCCCACCGCATAGGTAAGTTTGGTCAAGACGGCATCGCGAAATGCGGCTACCTCTGCTTCTCGTACAAGCGGTTCCTGAGACATCGATGCGACCTCGGGCGAGATAGAAGGAGTTGCTAGAGCCTAGACGGTCTGACAGACGGTAGACGCTCTGGTTCGGCAGTTTTTTAACTCATTCACCTTTGCGGGAATTTGATGCAGGGGCCGTGCCCGTTTGTGGCTCGGCACAGCCTTCGAGCTGAAAGCTGGAAGATATTGTTCAAAAAACCACCAGTTCCGGTATGATCCCGCGCCGGATAACACCCCTCTTGGAAACCTGATGAAGCCTCAACTGATCGCCGCCGCGGAACTCGACCGTCTCGAGACCTGGCAGAAATACTCAAGCCATATGTGTGGCGGCTGTGTGTCGAGCTGCTGCACCCTGCCGGTTGAGGTGAAGATCAAGGACCTGATCCGCATCGGCATCGTCGATGAGTTCGAGCGTGGCGACCCGCCGAAGAACATCGCCAAGCGCTTGCAGAAGGAAGGCATCGTCGAGCGCTTCAACGCCAAATCCGAGATCTTCACCCTGCAGCGCATGAGCAACAACGATTGCCTGTACCTGGATCGTAAGAGCCGCTTCTGCACTATTTATGACAAGCGCCCGGATACTTGCCGCAATCACCCGAAAATCGGGCCGCGCCCGGGGTATTGCGCGTACAAGCCGAAGGAAGTGGTGCGCGAGACCAGGCTCAAGACCCTCGACAAGTTCTGATCCAGATTTTTTATTGCTTGAACTACCGCTTTCGCGAGCAAGCCCGCTCCCACACTTGACCTCATTCATCCTGAAAAAACGCGGTCGAATGTGGGAGCGGGCTTGCTCGCGAAGGGGCCCGCACAGTCACTACAGATATTGCAGGCATAAAAAAACGCCCCCGGCCTTTCGACCGGGGGCGTTTTTCATTCAGCCTGAGTTAACTCAGTTCTTGGCTTTCTTGGCAGCGCGGGTACGCTCGCCTTCGTCCAGGATCTTCTTACGCAGGCGGATCGACTTAGGCGTAACTTCGCACAGCTCGTCGTCCTGGATGAATTCCAGAGCCTGTTCCAGGGTGAAGCGAACAGGTGGAACCAGAGCGATGGTTTCGTCTTTACCCGAAGCACGCATGTTGTCGAGCTTCTTGCCTTTGGTTGGGTTGACGCCCATGTCGTTGTCACGGCTGTTCAGGCCAACGATCTGACCGTTGTAGATCTCTTGACCGTGTTCAACGAACAGCTTGCCACGCGCCTGGAGGGTTTCCAGGGAGTAGGTCAGCGCCTTGCCGGTTTCTACCGATACCAGAACACCGTTCTGACGACCGGACATGTCGCCGGACTTCATGGTGTCGTAGCGATCGAAGATCGAGGTCAGGATGCCAGCACCGTTGGTCAGGGTCAGGAACTGGTTACGGAAACCGATCAGACCACGAGCAGGGATGTTGTATTCCAGACGCACACGGCCTTTGCCATCCGGCACCATGTTGGTCAGGTCGCCCTTACGCAGGCCCATCTCTTCCATGACCTTGCCCTGGGATTCTTCAGGGGTGTCGATGGTGACGTTTTCAAACGGTTCCTGCTTCACGCCGTCAACCTGACGGATGATCACTTCAGGACGACCAACGCCCATTTCGAAGCCTTCGCGACGCATGGTTTCGATCAGTACCGAGAGGTGCAGCTCACCACGGCCGGAAACCTTGAACTTGTCAGCCGAGTCGCCTTCTTCAACGCGCAGAGCAACGTTGTACAGCAGCTCTTTGTCCAGACGTTCCTTGATGTTACGGGAAGTCACGAACTTGCCTTCTTTACCGCAGAAAGGCGAGTCGTTTACCTGGAAGGTCATGGAAACGGTTGGCTCGTCAACGGTCAGAGGCTTCATCGCCTCGACGTTGTCCGGCTGGCACAGGGTGTCGGAGATGAACAGCGAGTCCATACCGCTCACACACACGATGTCACCGGCAAACGCTTCTTCAACGTCGATGCGGTGCAGGCCGTGGTGACCCATCAGCTTCAGGATACGACCGTTGCGCTTCTTGCCGTCGGCGCCGATGGCGACCACCGGAGTGTTCGGCTTGACGCTACCACGAGCGATACGGCCAACACCGATAACACCCAGGAAGCTGTTGTAGTCCAGTGCCGAGATTTGCATCTGGAACGGGCCTTCACGGTCAACTTTCGGAGCCGGTACGTTGTCGACGATCGACTGGTACAGCGGGGTCATGTCTTCAGCCATGTCGGTGTGTTCCAGACCGGCAATGCCGTTCAGGGCCGAGGCGTAGACGACTTTGAAGTCCAGCTGTTCTTCGGTGGCACCCAGGTTGTCGAACAGGTCGAAGATCTGGTCCAGAACCCAGTCCGGACGCGCGCCTGGACGGTCAACCTTGTTGATGCACACGATCGGACGCAGGCCGGCTTCGAAAGCCTTCTTGGTCACGAAACGGGTTTGCGGCATAGGGCCGTCTTGAGCGTCAACCAGCAGCAGAACGGAGTCAACCATCGACATTACGCGTTCAACTTCGCCGCCGAAGTCGGCGTGGCCCGGGGTATCCACGATGTTGATGTGGTAGCCGTTCCAGTTGATGGCGGTGTTTTTCGCCAGAATGGTAATACCGCGCTCTTTCTCCTGGTCGTTGGAGTCCATCACGCGCTCGTCGTTGAGCTCGTTGCGCTCCAGGGTGCCGGATTGACGCAAGAGTTTGTCTACCAGGGTGGTCTTACCATGGTCAACGTGAGCAATGATGGCGATGTTGCGTAGATTTTCGATCACTTGTGTATCTCGATCAGAGGATTCGGTGTGCTGACAGGTCGTGGCAGCGATTAACAGTAGAGTCAGGCCTTGCCGTTACAGCTTGACGGCAGAGTCGGGGGGCCGGTGACGCAGGCCACAGGCAAACAGCCCCGGGCTCTTAGCTCGGTCGATAAACGCGCACATTGGCATGCCCCTCACTGAGCAAATGGTGGGCATGCAGGCGACTCATCACGCCTTTGTCGCAATACAACAGGTACTGACGGCTGTCATCCAGTTCCTTGAAACGCGCATTCAATGCATAGAACGGCAGCGTTTGTACGTCGATGCCAGCAATTTCCAGCGGCTCGTCTTCAGCGGCATCCGGGTGACGGATGTCGATGATGATCTGACCGGCCAGAGCCTCGCTGACTTCTTCGATCTGCAAATCCTGGCCCAATTCGTCGATAACCCGATCGATCGGCACCAGCTTGGCGTTCTCAAGCGCACGCTCGAGCACCGCCATATCGAACTGTTGTTCTTCGTACTCCACGCGGTTGCGCTTGGCGTGGGTCTTGGGGTTCACCGAGATGACCCCGCAATATTCCGGCATGTGCTTGGCGAAATCCGCCGTGCCGATCTGGGTCGCCAGGTCGATGATGTCTTGCTTGTGACTGGCGATCAGCGGGCGCAGTACCAGCTTCTCGGTCACAGAGTCGATCAACGACAGGTTCGGCAGGGTCTGGCTGGACACCTGGGAAATCGCTTCACCGGTGACCAGTGCGTCGATTTCCAGCCGATCCGCGATTCGGGACGCAGCGCGTAACATCATACGCTTCAATACTACGCCCATATGACTGTTATCGACTTTCCCGAGAATTTCTCCCAGGACTTCCTCGAACGGTACGCTGACAAACAGCACCCGTTGCGAGCTGCCGTACTTCTTCCAGATGTAATGCGCGACTTCCATCACGCCCAATTCGTGTGCACGCCCGCCCAGGTTGAAGAAGCAGAAGTGGCTCATCAGCCCGCGGCGCATGATCTGGTAGGCCGCGACAGTGGAATCGAAACCGCCGGACATCAACACCAGGGTCTGTTCCAGGGCACCCAGCGGGTAGCCGCCGATGCTGTCGTGCTGGCTGTGGATCACAAACAACCGTTGGTCGCGAATTTCCATCCGCACTTCAATTTGCGGCTCTTTCAGGGAAATTCCGGCAGCGCCGCACTCGCGACGCAGCTTGCTGCCCACATATTTCTCGACATCCATGGAGCTGAACGGGTGCTTGCCGGCGCGTTTGCAACGCACTGAAAACACCTTGCCTGCCAGCACATCGCCGTAGTGCTGCTTGCACTTTTCGGTGATGTCGTCGAAGTCGCCCAGCGGGTACTCGTCGACCTGCAGGAAATGCGCGATGCCCGGCACGCAGCTCAGGCGCTCGGTCATGTCCTTCAGGGCCTTGGGGTCTGTGAGGCGGGTTTCCAGCTCGAGATTGTCCCACACACCATTCACCACCACAGCCGGGTCCAGATCGCGGAGCACGGCACGGATGTTCTTGGCCAATTGACGGATGAAACGCATCCGTACCGGTCGGCTCTTGATGGTGATCTCGGGGAAGACTTTAACGATTAATTTCATGAAAACAGCGCGCGCAGGCCCAGCCGAAAAAGGGGGGCGCGGATTATAGCGGAAATCGCTCAAGGTTTAACCAGTTAATATGCAACTGACCTTTCGCGCACCAAAACGGGTCATAAACCAAAATAAGCGCTACATTGCGGTGCGCAATTTCTTCCGTTTCAGCGGATTGCACCTTTATAGGGGCGTTTTTGTGGCAAAAAACCCATGTCGGGGCACTGGCATGCAATTTGCTCTCTTGTGAGGCAGGTTGCCTTGGTCGAGTATTCGCGCCGGCATCACCCACATTCTAAGGGCTACTCCACTACCCCAGCCCGAAGCCACCCGGAGGACACTATGTCGAAGTCGGTTCAACTCATCAAAGATCATGACGTCAAATGGATTGATCTGCGCTTCACGGACACCAAAGGCACTCAGCACCACGTGACCATGCCGGCTCGCGACGCGCTGGATGACGCCTTCTTCGAAGAAGGCAAAATGTTCGACGGCTCCTCCATTGCCGGCTGGAAAGGCATCGAAGCTTCCGACATGATCCTGATGCCGGACGACAGCACTGCCGTACTCGACCCGTTCACCGAAGACCCAACCTTGATCATCGTCTGCGACGTGATCGAGCCTTCGACCATGCAGGGCTACGACCGTGACCCACGTGCGATCGCCAAGCGTGCCGAGGAATACCTGAAGTCGACCGGTATCGGCGACACCGTATTCGTAGGCCCGGAACCAGAATTCTTCATCTTTGATTCGGTCAAGTTCAAGTCCGACATCTCTGGCTCCATGTTCAAGATCTTCTCCGAACAAGGTTCGTGGATGTCCGACCAGGACGTGGAAGGCGGCAACAAAGGCCACCGTCCAGGTATCAAAGGCGGCTACTTCCCGGTTCCTCCGTTCGACCACGACCACGAAATCCGTACCTCCATGTGCAACGCCATGGAAGAGATGGGCCTGGTCATCGAAGTTCACCACCACGAAGTGGCGACTGCCGGCCAGAACGAAATCGGCGTGAAGTTCAACACCCTGGTTGCCAAGGCTGACGAAGTTCAGACCCTGAAGTACTGCGTACACAACGTGGCTGATGCCTACGGCCGTACCGCTACCTTCATGCCTAAGCCTCTGTACGGCGATAACGGTTCGGGTATGCACGTTCACCTGTCCATCGCCAAAGAAGGCAAGAACACCTTCGCTGGCGAAGGTTATGCCGGCCTGTCCGACACTGCCCTGTACTTCATCGGCGGTATCATCAAGCACGGTAAGGCCCTGAACGGCTTCACCAACCCATCGACCAACTCCTACAAGCGTCTGGTCCCAGGTTTCGAAGCTCCGGTAATGCTCGCCTACTCGGCTCGCAACCGTTCCGCTTCGATCCGTATTCCTTACGTGTCCAGCCCTCGCGCTCGCCGTATCGAAGCCCGTTTCCCGGATCCGGCAGCCAACCCGTACCTGGCCTTCGCTGCCCTGGTCATGGCCGGCCTGGACGGTATCCAGAACAAGATCCACCCAGGCGACGCCGCCGACAAAAACTTGTACGACCTGCCGCCTGAAGAGGCCAAAGAGATCCCACAAGTGTGCGGCAGCCTGAAAGAAGCCCTGGAAGAGCTGGACAAGGGCCGTGCGTTCCTGACCAAAGGCGGCGTGTTCAGCGACGACTTTATCGATGCCTACATCGCCCTGAAAAGCGAAGAAGAAATCAAGGTCCGCACCTTCGTACACCCACTGGAATACGAGCTGTACTACAGCTGCTGATCCGGTAGCGCTGCGTAACGCGGCGTGATGAAAAAGGCCTCCTTCGGGAGGTCTTTTTTTTGCCCGCAAAACCCTGTGGGAGCCGGCTTGCCCGCGAAAAATTCAAAGGCACCGCATTTCTTCAATACTTACGCGTTATCGTTAACGACCTTCGCGAGCAAGCTCGCCCCTACAGAAGAGGGATCTGCCTTGAAACTCAAAATTGGGTTCATCTTGCTGGCCATCAGCGCCAATGTATTCGCAGCACCACCCACCCTCGCCCCGCTGCTCGACAGCATTGCCGAACGCCTGGCGATTGCCGACCAGGTGGCCCTGAGCAAATGGGACAGCCACAAGCCCGTCGAAGACCGCCCACGGGAGCAGGACGTGATCGCCAGCGTCGTCGCCCAGGCGCCGAGCTACAAACTGGCACCGGCACAGGCCGAGCAGTTTTTCTCGGCCCAGATCGAGGCGAACAAACTGGTGCAGTACGCCCACCTTTCCGACTGGCAGCTGCAAGGCAAGGCGCCGAATGACCCACGCCCGGATCTGGTCGGCCAGATCCGCCCTAAACTGGACCTGCTGCAAAAACGCCTGCTGCAACAGCTGGCGGACTTCACCCCGGAGCGCACCAACCCGCAATGCCCGCAATGGCTGGCCCAGGCCAATCACGCACCTGCCAAAGACTCGCTGCACCAGCTGGCAATGATCCGCGCCACTGCCGAGCTGTGTATCTATAAAATCTAAAATTGCGAACGCCATCAAAAATGTGGGAGCGGGCTTGCTCGCATGGCGGTGTGTCAGTTGATATATGCATGACTGACACGCCGCCTTCGCGAGCAAGCCCGCTCCCACAATTTAGATCCGACCCATTCAGCCAATCAGTCGCTGCCACCAGCTTCCTGAACAGACTTTTCAAAACCGCACTATATTGGTGCGATACGCTGCACCCTTCCCACTTACGCAACCCATTTTGGTTCGAAACTTCCCGTCCGAGCTGGCAGAACGCCACAGTTTCGCGCCTTAATCCCCCATTTCAGGGCTTTAACGCTTCTTTTCGGAGCTTTGGTTTGGTTTTTGCATTTTCCTTGTATCAGCGTGTGCCTCAAGCCCGCGCCTTGCTCCAAAAGAGGTCCTAATGACCATCAGCGACGCACTGCACCGCCTGTTACTCGACAACCTGACCACCGCGACCATTCTGCTCAATGACGAACTGCGCCTTGAGTACATGAACCCGGCGGCGGAGATGCTGCTGGCCATCAGCGGGCAGCGCAGCCATGGGCAATTCATCAGTGAGCTGTTTACTGAGTCGGCCGAGGCCTTGAGCTCGTTGCGCCAGGCCGTGGAGCAGGCGCACCCGTTCACCAAGCGCGAAGCGATGCTCACCGCCCTCACCGGCCAGACCCTCACCGTCGACTACGCGGTTACACCGATCCTCAGCCACGGCGCCACCTTGTTGCTGCTGGAGGTGCATCCTCGCGATCGCCTGCTGCGCATCACCAAGGAAGAGGCGCAACTGTCCAAGCAGGAAACCAGCAAAATGCTGGTACGCGGCCTGGCCCATGAGATCAAGAACCCCCTGGGCGGGATTCGCGGTGCCGCACAGCTGCTGGCCCGCGAGCTGCCGGACGAAAACCTCAAGGACTACACCAACGTCATCATCGAGGAAGCCGACCGCCTGCGTAACCTGGTAGACCGCATGCTCGGCTCCAACAAGCTGCCGTCGCTGGCAATGACCAACGTGCACGAAGTGCTGGAGCGGGTTTGCCAGTTGGTGGAAGCCGAAAGCCAGGGCTGCATCACCTTGGTGCGCGACTACGACCCAAGCATTCCCGACGTATTGATCGACCGCGAGCAGATGATCCAGGCGGTGCTCAATATCGTGCGCAACGCCATGCAGGCCATCAGCAGCCAGAACGAGCTGCGCCTGGGGCGCATCAGCCTGCGCACCCGTGCCCTGCGCCAGTTCACCATTGGCCACGTGCGCCATCGCCTGGTGACCAAGGTCGAGATCATCGACAACGGCCCCGGCATCCCTGCAGAACTGCAGGAAACCATCTTTTTCCCAATGGTCAGCGGCCGCCCGGACGGTACCGGGCTCGGCCTGGCCATTACCCAGAACATCATCAGCCAGCACCAGGGTTTGATCGAATGTGAGAGCCATCCCGGTCACACCACCTTCTCGATCTTTCTGCCACTGGAACAAGGAGCCCCATCGACATGAGCCGTAGTGAAACTGTCTGGATCGTCGATGACGACCGTTCTATCCGCTGGGTCCTGGAGAAAGCCTTGCAACAGGAAGGCATGACCACCCAGAGCTTCGACAGCGCCGACGGGGTGATGAGCCGCCTGGCTCGCCAGCAGCCCGATGTGATCATCTCCGACATCCGCATGCCCGGCGCCAGCGGCCTGGACTTGCTGGCGCGGATTCGCGAGCAGCACCCGCGCCTGCCGGTGATCATCATGACCGCGCACTCGGACCTGGACAGCGCTGTCGCGTCCTATCAGGGCGGCGCCTTTGAATACCTGCCAAAACCGTTCGACGTGGACGAAGCGGTGGCGCTGGTAAAACGCGCCAACCAGCACGCCCAGGAACAGCAGAACCAGGAAGCCCCGCCGGCCCTGACCCGTACCCCGGAAATCATCGGCGAGGCGCCGGCGATGCAGGAAGTGTTTCGCGCCATCGGGCGCTTGAGCCACTCCAACATCACCGTGCTGATCAATGGCGAGTCGGGTACCGGTAAAGAGCTGGTGGCCCACGCCCTGCACCGTCACAGCCCACGGGCGGCGTCGCCGTTCATTGCGCTGAACATGGCGGCGATCCCGAAAGACTTGATGGAGTCGGAACTGTTCGGCCATGAAAAAGGCGCGTTCACCGGTGCAGCCAACCTGCGCCGTGGCCGTTTTGAACAGGCCGACGGCGGCACGCTGTTCCTCGATGAAATCGGCGACATGCCGGCCGACACCCAGACGCGCTTGCTGCGGGTCCTGGCCGACGGCGAGTTTTATCGGGTAGGCGGGCACACGCCGGTCAAGGTCGACGTACGTATCATCGCGGCGACGCACCAGAACCTGGAAACCCTGGTGCACGCCGGGAAATTCCGTGAAGACTTGTTCCACCGCCTGAACGTGATCCGCATCCACATCCCACGAATGTCGGACCGCCGCGAGGACATCCCGACCCTGGCCCGTCACTTCCTCAGCCGCGCCGCCCAGGAGCTGGCCGTCGAGCCGAAGCTGCTGAAAAGCGAGACCGAGGAATACCTGAAGAACCTGCCATGGCCGGGCAACGTGCGTCAGCTGGAGAACACCTGCCGCTGGATCACGGTGATGGCTTCGGGGCGCGAAGTGCATATCAGCGACCTGCCGCCTGAGCTGCTGAGCCTGCCGCAGGACTCGGCACCGGTGACCAACTGGGAGCAGGCGCTGCGCCAATGGGCCGACCAGGCCCTGGCACGTGGCCAGTCGAACCTGCTGGACAGCGCTGTGCCGGCTTTCGAGCGGATCATGATCGAAACCGCCCTCAAGCATACCGCTGGACGTCGTCGCGACGCCGCCGTGCTGCTGGGCTGGGGCCGCAATACGCTGACACGCAAGATCAAGGAGCTGGGGATGAAGGTTGACGGTGGGGATGATGATGAGGGCGATGAAGGCTGATTGATCCCTCAAGTACACCGAAGATCCAGTGTGGGAGCGGGCTCGCTCGCGAAGGCGATGGTTCAGTCAACATACGTATCGACTGACGCGCCGCCTTCGCGAGCAAGCCCGCTCCCACATTTGGATCTCCACAAGGTTTCAGCACTGTGCACCGCTTCAATGCACCACGAACCGGCATCGCGCACTTATCCAACGCCTGAAACACATGCCTTGTTAAGAAAATATTAAAACCCAAAAAAGCCAAAGCCCCGTATTCCGGGGCTTTGCGCTTTCTGAAGAAATTTTTTGGCGCCACTTCGCAATTCTGGCACGCGCCCTGCAATAACCCTGTTACTACCCAGTTTCGGGGACCTTGGTACAGGCAGGCCGAGAATCCCCTCTTTAACACCCGGGGTGCTTGATGCGGATTGCGTCGCGCCCCACACCCGTTTCGGGAACCTCGGTACAGGCAGGCCGGGGATTCCCTCTTTAACACCGAAGCCTTTGGCTTCACCCCGTTTTGGGAGCCCTGGTACAGGCAGGCCGGGAACTCCCTTCTTTACACCCGGGGCTTATGAGGCAACGCGCCCATAGCCCCAGCCCGTTTTGGGAACCTTGGTACAGGCAGGCCGGGGATTCCCTCTTTTATTGCTCCTGGAGATGGATCTCCACCCGCCAGCGTCCATCGGCCTTCTCTCCCGACCACTCCCCGCGCAACGGCCGAGCCGCCACCAGGTTCAGCAGCAAGCCGCCATCGGTCTTGCGTACGCGCCAGTTCACATCCTTGTCATTGACCTTCAATTGGCCGCCCTGGGCCTTGCCAAGCGCATCGAACAGCAGCGCCACGGTGCCGTCGATATGCTCGCCGTGCAGCTTGGGTTCGCTGTTGAACCACACCACCAGGCCATCGGCGGCGGGCTCTACCTGCTGCAGCTCAACCGGGTCTGGCGTGGTCAGCCGGCCGATCATCAGGCCCACCATCAAGCCGACAATCGCCAACGAGCCTAAAACCCGTGGCAATAGCTTCGGCCTGGGGTCTTCTTCAGGGGTAGAATGCAGCGCATCTTTGCCTTCGGAGCCGTGCATGTTTCACGTCATCCTTTTTCAACCAGAAATTCCGCCGAATACCGGCAACGTTATCAGGCTGTGCGCCAACAGTGGCTGCCACCTGCATTTGATCGAGCCCTTGGGTTTCGACATGGACGACAAGCGCCTGCGCCGCGCCGGGCTGGACTACCACGAGTACGCCACCCTGCAACGCCACGCCGACCTTGCCAGCTGCCTGGAAAGCCTGAACCACCCACGGTTGTTCGCGTTTACCACCAAGGGTTCGCGGCCGTTCCATGATGCCAGCTTTGCCGAAGGCGACGCCTTCCTGTTCGGTCCGGAAAGCCGCGGCCTGCCGGCAGACGTGCTGGACGCCCTGCCAGACGGCCACCGCCTGCGCCTGCCGATGCGCGAAGGCTGCCGCAGCCTGAACCTGTCCAATACCGTGGCCGTCGCCGTTTACGAAGGTTGGCGGCAACTCGGTTTCAAATAACGCACATAACAAATGTGGGAGCGGGCTTGCTCGCGAAAGCGGAGTGCCAGTCAACGAAGATATCGACTGAAGTACCGCATTCGCGAGCAAGCCCGCTCCCACATTGGATCGGCGTCGTTGCTCAGAACAGCTTACTGAACCGTTGGCGAGCCTTCCTGTTGCATGCGCTGCAGCTCTTGCGCATACAGGGCATCGAAGTTCACTGGAGCCAGCATCAGCGCCGGGAACGAGCCACGGGTGACCAGGCTGTCCAGGGTCTCACGGGCATACGGGAACAGGATGTTCGGGCAGAACGCGCCCAGGGTGTGGCTCATGGACGCTTCGTCCAGGCCCTGGATCAGGAAGATACCGGCCTGTTGCACTTCAGCGATGAAGGCCACTTCTTCGCCGTTCTTGACGGTGACCGACAGGGTCAGCACGACCTCGTGGAAGTCACCTTCCAGGGCCTTCTGACGGGTGTTCAGGTCCAGCGCAACGCTCGGGGTCCATTCCTGACGGAAGATGGCCGGGCTTTTCGGCGCTTCGAACGACAAGTCACGCACGTAAATACGCTGCAGGGAAAATTGTGGGCCTTGAGCTTCTTCTGCTGCCGCTTCGGTGTTCTGTTGGTCAGTCATCGCAGATCCTTCGTGATCTTGGGGTCTTTTAGGGGTTAGGAGTCAGACGTGAAGCAGCGCATCCAGTTTACCGGCGCGCTCGAGTGCGAACAGGTCATCGCAACCACCGACATGCTTGTCACCGATCCAGATCTGCGGCACGGACGTGCGTCCCGCTTTCTTGGTCATCTCGGCGCGCACCTGGGGCTTGCCATCAACCTTGATCTCTTCGAAGACAACGCCCTTTTTCACAAGCAGGGCCTTGGCCCGCATGCAATAAGGGCAATAATCGCTGGAATAAACGACAACCTGGCTCATATCACTTCACCAGCGGCAGGTTATCGCCACGCCAGCTGGAAATACCACCCGACAGTTTGGCGGCGTTGAAGCCGGTTTTCAGCATCTCGCGGGCGTGGGTGCCGGAGTGCTGGCCCTGGGCGTCGACCAGGATAATGGTCTTGGCCTTGTGCTTTTCCAGCTCGGCCAGGCGCGAAATCAGTTTGTCCTGGGGAATGTTCAGCGCGCCGACAATGTGACCGGCGGCGAAATCCTTGGCGGGACGAATGTCCACCACTACGGCCTCATCCTTGTTGACCAGGGCGGTCAGCTCGGACGTGCTGAGGCTGCGGCCACCG
The DNA here is from genome assembly GCF_013385475.1 of Pseudomonas sp. G5001. Taxonomy (NCBI): domain Bacteria; kingdom Pseudomonadati; phylum Pseudomonadota; class Gammaproteobacteria; order Pseudomonadales; family Pseudomonadaceae; genus Pseudomonas; species Pseudomonas sp. G5001. Next base: position 139,776 of record NZ_JACAPZ010000036.1, on the reverse strand, counting down.
CGGCTCAATTCGTGAGCGATCAGCAGCGCCAGCAGTACGACGAACGCACCAGCGAGCAAATAGTGGGTAGTGGCAAATGCAATCAGGTGATCAACCATCAAGGAGGTTCCAGGGCGTTAAAATGGCGGTAAGTATACACAGCCGTCATGGTCGGCCAACCCCCGTAAAGCGGTGACGTGGTCGGAACTTCGCTTTAAACTGCCACTCCCTTTTCTATTCCCTTCATTCATTACCGCCGCGAGAGGATCTATGACTACTACGCCTAAACCTTTGGTCCTGATAATTCTCGATGGCTTCGGACACAGTGAAAGCCACCACGACAACGCCGTGTACTCGGCCAGCAAGCCAGTACTGGACCGTCTGAGCGCTACCGTTCCGAACGGCCTGATCTCGGGCTCGGGCATGGATGTTGGCCTGCCGGACGGCCAAATGGGCAACTCGGAAGTCGGCCATATGAATCTCGGTGCCGGACGAGTGGTCTATCAAGACTTCACCCGCGTGACCAAAGCGATCCGCGACGGTGAGTTTTTCGAGAACCCAAACATCTGCGCGGCAGTGGATAAAGCGGTCAAGGCCGGCAAGGCCGTGCACTTCATGGGCCTGCTGTCGGACGGCGGCGTCCACAGCCACCAGGACCACCTGATCGCCATGGCCGAACTGGCCTTCAAGCGCGGCGCCGAGAAGATCTACCTGCACGCGTTCCTCGACGGCCGCGACACCCCGCCGAAAAGTGCCCAGTCCTCCATCGAACTGCTGGACGAAACCTTCAAGACCCTCGGCAAAGGCCGCATCGCCAGCCTGGTTGGCCGCTACTTCGCCATGGACCGCGACAACCGCTGGGACCGCGTGGCACAGGCCTACAACCTGATCGTCGACGGCCAGGCCGAATTCAACGCCGCCACCGCCCAGGAAGGCCTGGAGGCCGCCTACGCCCGTGGCGAGAGTGACGAGTTCGTCAAGGCCACCACCATCGGCGAACCGGTCAAGGTCGAAGATGGCGACGCCGTGGTGTTCATGAACTTCCGCGCCGACCGTGCCCGCGAGCTGAGCCACGTATTCGTCGATGCCGGCTTCAAGGACTTCGAGCGCGCCCGCCAGCCGAAAGTCGAATTCGTGATGCTGACCCAATACGCCGCCAACATCCCGGCCCCGTCGGCATTCGCCCCGGGCAGCCTGGAAAACGTGCTGGGGGATTACCTGGCGAAAAACGGCAAGACCCAACTGCGCATTGCCGAAACCGAGAAATACGCCCACGTGACCTTCTTCTTCTCCGGCGGTCGTGAAGAACCGTTCCCGGGTGAAGAACGCATCCTGATTCCGTCGCCGAAAGTCGCCACCTACGACCTGCAGCCGGAGATGAGTGCCCCGGAAGTCACGGACAAGATCGTCGACGCTATCGAACACCAGCGCTACGACGTGATCGTGGTCAACTACGCCAACGGTGACATGGTGGGCCACAGCGGCAACCTGGAAGCGGCGGTAAAAGCCGTGGAATGCCTGGACCTGTGCGTCGGCCGCATCGTCGACGCGCTGGACAAGGTGGGCGGCGAAGCGCTGATCACCGCTGACCACGGCAACTGCGAGCAAATGTCCGACGAATCCACCGGCCAGGCCCACACCGCCCACACCACTGAGCCGGTGCCATTCATCTACGTAGGCAAACGTGACTTTAAAGTACGTGATGGCGGCGTGCTGGCCGACGTGGCACCGACCATGTTGATGCTGATGGGGCTGGAGAAGCCGAAAGAGATGACTGGCACTTCGATTCTGGTCTGACACAGTTCAGGGGTTGCTCAAAACAGGCAGCCCGTCAATAATGGACTTGAGCGCGAAACCAGTTGCCTCCAGCGGCGATAACTGGCGTAGGAACCCCGCAGATGGCTGGATATCCGCGTAGGGTGAGACCTCCACACCCCTGCTTGAGGGTGTGTATATGAATATCAAGCAAGCACTACTTAGGGCAGTTCGAAAGAGCTGCCCTTTTCTTTGGGCGTCACAAAAGCTCGTAACGCTTGTAGAGCAACTCACCATGACGATGCTTGTTCAAGGCCTTGGCGTCTGTCTGCATGAAGTTCCACAGCACATTGCCAGCCTGAATATTGACCACCACCAGCATTTGCCTCCTGGATTCATAAGCCCCAATGAATGCTAAACGGGCGGAGCAATCGCTATAAGCAACACGCCATATTTCCAGAGGCCCCGTCAATGTGTCCAAGGCGAACCTGACATAACGCTCTCTGGCGTCCTGCCGCTTTTCAACAATGTGCTGCAGACAGCTACGCCTGATCGCTATTTGCCCCAAAGGCGAGGCAACTTCCACTTCCGAACAGCTCGAATGGGCAATGCCAAAATGCATTGCGACTATATCGATGGCCGCTTCGACGTCATTGCCGGCGGCCACTTCCTCAAGTGGACGCGCTCGCAAGGCCCGATCCAGACTACGAAGGTCGGGAAGCCCATAATCAAGCCACGTTTGCTGGCCTTTTGACTCGTGAATACAAGGCATTACTGACTATGCCGACCGTCGGATTAACAGGGCCGAAGAGTCTATTCCGAGCGCAAATGCACCGTCAGGGTGGAGCATTTCAAGGCATTTCGCGAAGCACACAAAACCACTGCAGAAGCACGACACGACGCTCTCTACCGCTCGTCGCCTTCAAAGGGCTATGGGACTTGCCCACAATTGCTTGCAGAATGCGGCCACTGGGCACCTAACTTGCCTGCCAAGCCGAATTGGGCGTTTTTTTTGCAGCGCTTGGCGGGCATACTAGGCCGTCCCTTTCCCTGGTGTCGCCCGCCTCTATGCTTCGCGCCTTGATTACCCTTGCTCTTGTCTGCCTGCTCCAACCGGCGTTTGCCGATGAGCGCGCACAAACCCAACAACAGTTGGACGCTACGCGTCAGGACATTACCGAGCTGAAGAAGCTGCTCGGCAAGCTCCAGGAAGAGAAGTCCGGCGTGCAGAAAGACCTGCGCGGCACGGAAACCGAGATGGGCAAGCTGGAGAAGCAGGTCCAGGAGCTACAAAAAGAACTAAAGAAGAGCGAGTCGGAACTGGAGCGACTCGACGCTGAGAAAAAAAAACTCCAGAGCGCCCGCGTTGAACAGCAACGCCTGATCGCGATCCAGGCCCGCGCCGCTTACCAGAACGGCCGCCAGGAATACCTCAAGCTGCTGCTCAACCAGCAGAACCCGGAAAAATTCGCCCGCACCCTTACCTATTACGACTACCTGAGCAAGGCCCGCCTGGAGCAACTGAAAAGCTTCAACGAGACCCTGCGCCAGTTGGCCAACGTCGAGCAGGAAATCGCCAACCAGCAGTCGCAGTTGCTCGACCAGAAAACCGCCCTCGACAGCCAGCGCGACGAACTGGACAAGGTCCGCAAGGAGCGCCAGCAGGCGCTGGCCAAGCTGAATGACGACGTGAAGGCCCGTGACGCCAAGCTCCAGGCCCGCGAGCAAGACCAGGCCGACCTGGGCAAAGTCCTGAAAACCATCGAGGAAACCCTGGCGCGCCAGGCCCGTGAGGCAGAGCAGGCGCGGCAAAAAGCGCTGCTGGCCCAGCAGGAAGCCGAAAAAAAGCGCGAGCGTGAAGCCGCCGAGGCAGTCGCCAGCGCCACTACCGACGCCCCGGCCCCGCGTAAACCGGCGCGTGCAGCACCTGGCCCGCTGGTTTCCAGCGCCGGCGAATCCTTCGGCGGACCTTTTGCTTCAGCTCGGGGCAAACTTCCATGGCCAGTTGATGGTCGATTACTGGCACGCTTTGGTGAAACCCGTGGCGATGACACCCGCGCCAAGTGGGACGGTGTGATGATCAGTGCCGGTGCCGGCACCCAGGTCCACGCTATCCACGGCGGCCGCGTGGTATTCGCCGATTGGCTGCGTGGCGCAGGTTTGTTGGTGATTCTTGACCACGGTAATGGCTATTTGAGCCTTTACGGCCACAATCAAACTTTGCTTAAAGCGGCAGGTGATGTTGTAAAAGCCGGTGAATCCATCTCCACTGTCGGTAACAGTGGTGGCCAGGACACCCCGGCGCTGTACTTCGCTATTCGTCAGCAGGGCCGCCCGAGCGACCCGGCACAATGGTGCCGTACCCAAGGATAAGGGTCGCATCTACATTAGGAGTTCGTTCGACATGCTGCATTTGTCCCGCCTCACATCGCTGGCCCTGACGATCGCTCTGGTGATCGGCGCGCCTTTGGCATTCGCCGACCAGACCGCCCAGTCGGCCACGGCCGCGACCACCAAGGCCCCGCTGCCGCTGGACGAGTTGCGCACCTTTGCCGAGGTCATGGACCGGATCAAGGCCGCTTATGTCGAACCTGTGGACGACAAGACCCTGCTGGAAAATGCCATCAAGGGCATGCTCAGCAACCTTGACCCGCACTCCGCCTACCTGGGCCCGGAAGATTTCGCCGAGCTGCAGGAGAGCACCAGTGGTGAATTCGGTGGCCTGGGCATTGAAGTCGGCGCCGACGACGGCAACATCAAGGTCGTTTCGCCGATCGATGACACCCCTGCGTCCAAGGCCGGCATCCAGGCCGGTGACTTTATCGTCAAGATCAACGGCCAGCCGACCCGCGGCCAGACCATGACCGAAGCCGTCGACAAGATGCGCGGCAAGATCGGCCAGAAAATCACCCTGACCCTGGTGCGCGACGGCGGCACGCCGTTCGACGTGACCCTGACCCGCGCCACCATCACGGTCAAGAGCGTGAAGAGCCAGCTGCTGGAGTCGGGCTACGGCTACATCCGTATCACCCAGTTCCAGGTCAAGACCGGCGACGAAGTGGCCAAGGCCCTCGCCAAGCTGCGCAAAGACAACGGCAAGAAACTCAGCGGCATCGTGCTCGACCTGCGCAACAACCCGGGCGGCGTGTTGCAGGCCGCTGTGGAGGTGGTCGACCACTTCATCACCAAGGGCCTGATCGTCTACACCAAGGGCCGTATCGCCAACTCCGAGCTGCGCTTCTCGGCCACCGGCAACGACCTCAGCGAAGGCGTGCCGATGGTTGTGCTGATCAACGGCGGCAGCGCCTCGGCTTCGGAAATCGTCGCCGGCGCCCTGCAAGACCAGAAACGCGGCGTGCTGATGGGCACCACCAGCTTCGGCAAAGGCTCGGTGCAAACCGTGCTGCCGCTGAACAACGAGCGTGCCTTGAAGATCACCACGGCGCTGTACTACACGCCGAACGGTCGCTCGATCCAGGCCCAGGGCATCGTGCCGGACATCGAAGTGCGCAAGGCCAAGATCACCAACGAAGCCGACAGCGAGTTCTACAAGGAAGCGGACCTGCAAGGCCACCTGGGCAATGGCAACGGCGGCGCCGACCAGCCGACCGGCAGCGGCTCGAAAGCCAAGCCGATGCCGCAGGACGACGATTATCAGTTGGCCCAGGCGCTGAGCCTGCTCAAGGGCCTGAGCATTACGCGCAGCCGTTGATATGCGCCGTGGACTGATCATCGCTTTGCTGTGCTGTCTGGCGGGTGTCGCCCAAGGCAACCCCGCCAGTGCAGCCCCCGCTGAACACAAAGCCTACCTGACCCTGATCATCGACGACCTCGGGCAAAACCTGCCCCGGGATCGTCGTGTGCTCGCCCTGCCCGGCCCGGTGACCACGGCGATCATGCCCGACACACCCCACGCCGCCGAATTCGCCCGCGAAGCCCACAAGGCCGGCAAGATCGTCATCCTGCACATGCCCATGGACCCGGCCACCGGCCCGTTCGCCTGGCACCCCGACCTGCCTATCGAAGAGCTGGGCAAACGCCTGGACGCGGCCTTCAAGGCAGTGCCCTACACCGCCGGCATCAACAACCACATGGGCAGCCGCATGACCGCCCAGCCGGAGGCCATGGCCTGGTTGATGGGTGAGCTGCAACGACGCCACAAGTTCTTCGTCGACAGCCGCACCAGCGCTAAAACCGTCGCCGCCGCCGAGGCGCAAAAGATTGGCCTGGCCAGCGTCTCGCGGGATGTGTTCCTCGACGACGAACGCACCGAAGCGGCCATCACCACCCAGCTGCAGACCGCGATCAAGCTGGCCCACAAACAGGGGTCGGCGGTGATGATCGGCCACCCTTATCCACAGACCCTGGCGGTACTCGAACGTGAGCTGCCCAAGCTCAAGGCCCAGGGCGTCGAGTGGATCGACATCAAGTTGATGATCAGCCTGCGCAGCAACCAGGCCATGGCCGGGCACGGAAAAAACGGCACTTACCGCTAGTGCTATATAGCTACCGCGCCTGACCGAGCGGACTCTTCGATAGTGCATCTTCGTATCCACTGGAGAGTCTGTAGATGAACTCACTGCAATACAAAGACCTGCTGATCAACTTCACCACCGAGTTCGTTCCTGTATGGAACGACAAAGGCACTCGCGCCGAGAAACCCGTGACCTTCTGGCGCCCGAGCACATCCTCCGACGCGCTGGGCAACTTCGTCCCGCTGGGTGATGTGGCGGTGGCGGGTTACCACAACATCAATCAACTGAACATCGTCGCTGTTGTCAGCGAAGTTGACCGGGAGAATGGCACCGCCTTGCGGCCCCCCGTCGACTTCGAGAGAGTCTGGGAACACTCGGGACCAAGGGCACGCGCCAATTTCTCAATCTGGCGGCCCACCGCTCCAGAAGGTTATGTGGCGATGGGGCTGGTCTGTGGCCTCGGTAACGACAAACCACCACGCAATACCATCCGCTGTGTCAGAGAAGACCTGGTGACTCAGGCCTATGTCGACCAATTGATCTGGAGCGACCAAGGCAGCGGCGCCCACCGGGACTTCAGCGCCTGGGGTGTCTCCCCGTCGCAAGCAGCTCCTGGCCAAGCCTACCTGGCACCGGGCACCTTTACCGGCGCCGAGGGCTATGCCAAGCCAACCAGGCAAAGCCCGGTGCACGCCCTGCGGCTGGACCTTGCGCTTCATTCCGAAGATTTGCCGCCACTTTCACCCGAAATGGCACCAGGACGCACGATGCCGGAGCAGGTAACAGCGGGCATTCATGTGTGCGAACTGCCCTGGTTTACCGTGAACGACCCGACCCTGACGCCCCTGGAAAAACTGCAAACGTGCCCGGTATATCGGTTGAAAAGAATCGACCAGTACAGCTTGGTGGCCAGCGGTCAAAACACCACGCCAGCAAGCCAAACCTTCAGTTGGGTATTCGCAAAAGGAGAGATCAGTGACTTCTCCATGGGCCTGCGCGCCTTGACCGGCGTCGATATAAAGGCTGCCTGGGCACCCCGGCATCCGTTGAGTATCAGTGCCAACCTCAATCGCGACTTCACGCATACGGGCTTGACCGCACAAGGCTGGGAACGGGAGGGCGTGGCGGATGTGATGGCTTACATCCCGGCGAATAAATCCATCGCTGCCTACCTGGTCAAAAGCCGATACGAGCTATTGCGGGCTGACGGCAGCCAGCTCGGGCCAACCCTGACCTATGCCAGCGGAGATAACGTCTACTTCAGCGAGCTGCTGCAACCTGAAGCGGCGGTTACTGCTGTTGAGGAGCCAGAGGAAGTACCAGCAGCGGTGCCCGAGCCCACAGAAAACAACCTAGAGATAACGCCCCATGATTTCATCGACGACACCCTCCTGCCGTAACTGATCGAGGGCCGCCTGGAGTTTCGCCACTACGTCATCCGGCACGTTTTTGTTCAGCGCCAGATACAGCTCCGCGCTGTTGAAACGCAACACAGTCTTGAGCCCGGTCACCCCGACCTGGCGTGCCAGATAACGGCCCGCCGGGTCCCCGGTGGCCCACAGGTCGATCTGGCCATCCACCAGCTTTTTCGCGTTGTCCTGATCCCGCAACACGATCACCGGCTTGAGCCCCTGCTTCTCCAGGCTCTCGGCGATGGCGTCGCCCTTGTAGGCGCCGATCTTGTAGCGCCGCGCCTGCTCAAGGTCGCTCAGCTGGATCTTGCTGTCAGCCTTGGCCAGCAGCACCCAATCGTCCGGGCCGATGGGGCCGACCCATTTGAACAGCGCCTCACGGTCCGGCAAGCGCGCCATCACGAACACGCCGTAACCGGGTTTTTCCAGGGCGAGTTTGTAGATCCGGTCCCAAGGGAACCGCAGGGTCAGGTTGTAGGAAATACCCGCACGCTGGAACGTCTCGCGGACGATGTCCACGGCAATGCCTTCGATGTTCTCTTCCTTGGCGAAGTTCTTGCCGTTTTTTGCCATGTTGTACGGCGGGAAGTTTTCCGTCAGCAACACCAGGGAAGCGCCATCGGACGGTTCATCAGCGTAAGCCGAACCCGTCAGCAGAACGGTGGTACTGGCGAGGGCGAGCAGCAGGTCTTTGAACATGAAAGTTACCGGAATCCATGGCAAGCCCAGAGAGTGCCGCGAGCCTGCCATGGTGTCCAGTGACGTTTAGCGTACGACGATACCGCGCGCCGCCATGTAGGCCTTGGCCTCAGGCACGGTGTATTCGCCAAAGTGGAAAATACTCGCCGCCAGCACTGCGCTGGCGTGGCCTTCGATCACGCCGTCGGCCAGGTGCTGCAGGTTGCCGACGCCGCCGGAAGCAATCACCGGGATGCCCAGTGCGTCGCTGATGGCGCGGGTCACGCCCAGGTCGAAGCCGTTTTTCATGCCGTCCTGGTCCATGCTGGTCAGCAGGATTTCACCGGCACCCAGGGCTTCCATCTTCATCGCCCACTGCACGGCATCCAGCCCGGTCGGCTTGCGCCCGCCGTGGGTGAAGATCTCCCAGCGCGGGGTTTCGCCCGGGCCGGAGACTTTCTTGGCGTCGATGGCGACGACGATGCATTGAGAGCCGAAGTGCTGCGCAGCTTCGCCGACAAATTCCGGGTTGAACACCGCCGCGGTGTTGATCGAAACCTTGTCCGCGCCGGCATTCAGCAGGTTGCGAATGTCCTGCACGGTACGCACGCCACCACCCACGGTCAGCGGGATAAACACCTGGCTGGCCATGCGCTCCACGGTATGCAGCGTGGTGTCGCGACCATCGACGCTGGCGGTGATGTCGAGAAAAGTAATCTCGTCGGCACCCTGTTCGTCGTAGCGACGGGCGATTTCCACCGGGTCGCCGGCGTCACGGATGTTCTCGAACTTGACGCCCTTGACCACGCGACCGTTGTCGACGTCCAGGCAAGGGATGATGCGTTTGGCCAGCGCCATGGTCAGTCCTCAGCCGTTGTAGGCGTCGCAGTAAGCCTGGGCTTCAGCGACGTCCAGGGTGCCTTCATAGATCGCCCGGCCGGTGATCGCGCCGATGATCCCCGGCGCCTTCGCGTCCAGCAGCGACTTGATGTCGCCGAGGTTGTGGATACCGCCGGACGCGATCACCGGGATCTTGGTGGCGGCGGCCAGCGCAGCGGTGAACGGTACGTTGCAGCCCTGCATCATGCCGTCTTTGGCGATGTCGGTATAAACGATGGCGGAGACGCCGTCGGCTTCAAACTGCTTGGCGAGGTCGATCACCTGGACGGTGCTGATCTCGGCCCAGCCGTCGGTGGCGACGAAACCGTCCTTGGCGTCCAGGCCCACGATCACCTTACCCGGGAACGCGCGGCAGGCTTCGGCGACGAAGGCCGGGTCTTTCACGGCCTTGGTGCCGATGATCACGTAGCTCACGCCCGCTTTCACGTAGTGCTCGATGGTTTCCAGGGAGCGGATACCGCCGCCGATCTGGATCGGCAGGTTCGGGTAGCGCTTGGCGATCGCCGTGACGACTTCACCGTTGACCGGCTGGCCTTCGAACGCACCGTTCAAGTCCACCAGATGCAGACGACGGCAACCGCCTTCCACCCACTTGGCAGCCATGCTCACCGGGTCATCGGAGAACACCGTGGAATCTTCCATGCGGCCCTGGCGCAGACGTACGCAGGCGCCGTCCTTGAGATCGATAGCGGGAATAATCAGCATCTGGCAAACCTTATTCGATATTCAGCGTTGCTCGGGAAATCAGGGTTTCTCGAGCGCCCACAAGTCGCTTTCGATGCTTTCGAACCTTTCTTTAAGGTGCGTCTGCACATCGAAAATCGCCCTGTTGTAATAGTGCGGAGCAATTTCAGTGGTGAACAGTTCGAGGATTTCTGCAACCTCGAACGAGCCGAGCTTGAGCTCGAAGCGGTCTTCCATGAAACGCTTGATCTTGTCGGTGGCCTCACTCTCCTGCTGGGGAGTGAGGTTCAAGATCGGCGGCTTGACCTTCTTGGCCATTACCAGCGCCCGTCCCACGCGGCGAAGTTCTGCAGCAATTGCAGGCCATGGGTATGGCTCTTCTCCGGGTGGAATTGCACGGCAAAGCGCGAACCGTCGGCCAGGGCCGCGGCGAAGTCGACGCCATAGTGCCCGCCACCCACCACCTGGCGCGGGTTACCGGCGGCGATGTAATAGCTGTGCACGAAATAGAAACGCGCCAGGTCCGGCACTTCGTGCCACAACGGGTGATCCACGGTCTGGCGCACTTCGTTCCAGCCCATGTGCGGTACCTTCAGGTGCTCGCCGTCTTCGTGCAGGTCCTTGCCGAAAAACTTCACCTGGCCCGGAAACAGACCGATGCAGTCGACGCCGTCGTTCTCTTCACTGCTGTCGAGCAAGGCTTGCATGCCCACGCAGATGCCGAGGAACGGCCGGTCCTGGCTGACTTCACGCACCAGGCTGTCGAAGCCCAGGCGGCGAATCTCGGCCATGCAGTCGCGAATCGCGCCAACTCCCGGGAACACTACCCGGTCGGCTTCGCGAATCACGTCGGCATCGCTGGTGATCAGCACCTTGCCGGCACCTACGTGCTCGAGGGCCTTGGCCACCGAGTGCAGGTTACCCATGCCGTAGTCGATAACCGCGACCGTCTGCATTACAGGACGCCCTTGGTCGACGGCATTTGCCCGGCCATGCGGTCATCCAGCTCCACGGCCATGCGCAGGGCACGGCCGAAAGCCTTGAACACGGTCTCGATCTGGTGGTGGGTGTTGGTGCCACGCAGGTTGTCGATGTGCAGGCTGACCAGGGCGTGGTTGACGAAACCCTGGAAGAATTCCTGGAACAGGTCGACGTCGAAGCCGCCCACGGTGGCGCGGGTGTACGGCACGTGCATCTGCAGGCCCGGGCGGCCGGAGAAGTCGATGACCACACGCGACAGCGCTTCATCCAGCGGGACATAGGCGTGGCCGTAGCGACGGATGCCTTTCTTGTCGCCGATGGCTTTGGCAAATGCCTGGCCCAACGTGATACCGACGTCTTCCACCGTGTGGTGGTCGTCGATATGCAGGTCGCCCTTGCTGACGATATCCAGGTCGATCAGCCCGTGACGGGCGATCTGGTCCAGCATGTGCTCAAGAAAAGGTACACCGATATCAAATCGGGCCTTTCCGGTGCCATCCAGGTTGATCGAGGCTTTGATCTGGGTTTCCAGAGTGTCGCGCTCGACGGACGCCTTACGTTCGGCCATCACCAGCTCCGCAAAATCATTGGGCGAAAAAGGCAGCCATTATAGGGGCGCGGGCGCTAAACAGAAACATCGGAGGGGATAAGACTGATGGAGTGTCGGGGATAGACATGTCAGTACAAGTGTGGGAGCAGCTTTGTGTGTGAGCGGGCTTGCTCGCGAAGGCGGTGGGTCAGCCAATACATGTGCTGACTGATCCATCGCATTCGCGAGCAAGCCCGCTCCCACACAAGCCCGCTCCCACAAGGGTTACGCGGTGTTAGTGGAACAGTACCGCAGTTTTCTGCAGGGTGACCCACACGCCCCACGCCAACGGAATGCCCACCGCCAGCCAGGCGGCAACCGCCAATGGCACGCTGCCGGAGGAGGCTTTCCACTCCAGCACGGTGCTGGAATCGGCGCCCTTGTCATGGCCCAGCGCCTGCTCGGCAGCCAGTTCGGCGTCGGTCATGAAGTACTTGTCTGCCACCGGCCGTACCAGCAGGTTGCAGATAAAGCCCAGCACCAGCAGGCCGGCGAGGATGTACAAGGTGATGTCGTAGGCGGCAGCGCGTTCAACGCCGATGCTCAACTGATACTCACGCAGGTAGTTCACCAGCACCGGACCCAGTACGCCCGCCGCTGCCCAAGCGGTCAGCAGGCGACCGTGGATCGCACCCACCATTTGCGTACCGAACAGGTCCGCCAGGTAAGCCGGCACCGTCGCAAAACCACCGCCGTACATCGACAGGATGATGCAGAACGCCGCCACGAACAGCGCGACGTTACCCAGGTGACCCAGGTTCGGGATCAGCGCGTACAGGGCAAAGCCCAATGCGAAGAACACGAAGTAGGTGTTTTTACGGCCCAGGTAGTCGGAGAACGATGCCCAGAAGAACCGGCCACCGATGTTGAACAGGCTCAACAGACCGGTAAAGCCGGCTGCGATGGCCGCGATGGAAGCCAGTTGGCCGGCATCCAGTTGGCCAAATGCCAGGCCGTTACCCAGCAACTTGCCGCCGAACACTTCCTGCAGCAGCGGCGAAGCCATGCCGAGGATGCCGATGCCGGCAGACACGTTCAGGCACAGCACCAGCCACACCAGGCGGAATTGCGGGGTTTTCCAGGCCACGTTCACGTGCACGTGACGGTGGGTGATCATCGCGTTGCTGGCTTTTTTCGCCGGGGCAGTCCAGCCCTCAGGCTTCCAGCCGGTAGGCGGAACACGGTAGGACAAGGCGCCGCCGATCATGAACACGAAGTAGATCACGGCCATGACCACGAAGCTCTGCCACACGCCAACGCTGGTCGGCGAGGCAAAGTGGCCCATCAAGGCGGCTGCCAGTGGGGCACCCACCATCGCGCCGCCGCCGAAGCCCATGATCGCCATGCCGGTGGCCATGCCGCGCTTGTCCGGGAACCACTTGATCAGGGTCGAGACCGGCGAGATATAGCCCAGGCCCAGGCCGATACCACCAATGACCCCGGAGCCGATCCACATCAGCCAAATCTGGTGGGTATAGATCCCCAGCGCGGAGATCAGCAAGCCGCCACACCAGCACAAGGCCGAAACGACACCAGCCTTGCGTGGCCCGGCGTGTTCCAGCCAGCCGCCCCAGATCGCTGCGGAGCAGCCGAGGAAGATGAAGAACAGGGTGTAGATCCAGCCCAGCATGGAGATGGGCCAGTCGCATTGCGACGAGAAGACCTGGCTGATGAAGCTCATGTCCGGCGCGCAGGCGACTGGTGCGGTGATCCCCAGCGCCTTGGACAACGGCAGCCAGAACACCGAAAAACCGTAGGCCATGCCGATACACAGGTGGATCGCCAGGGCGGCCGGTGGTACCAGCCAACGGTTGAACCCGGGCTTGGCGATAATGCGTTCCTTGGACAGGAACGCAGGCTGTGCAGCAGTATTACCCGCCGCAGTGCTAGTGCTCATTGGTGTTTCCCCCAGTTATTAGTATGTGTCCGTCGGGCGCTCTCTCCCTCGGCCTTACACGCAAGGCGTGGCCGTTTTGTTGAGTAAAGCTCCTTTTAAACGCGACGTTTAGTCGCAGACGGCAGACGAACATGCGCAGATTAGCATCTGTGGATGACAGAAAAACCAAACTGATATCACCTTTCTGGAGTTATCTGATTTGTTTGACGCCATGTAACGATCCCTAAACAGCCATAGGGCTACGAGCGTTATACTCTTCGGCTAAATTTTAAAATCGACATACAAGGACTCGCCCATGAAAGCGTTCGGCAAAATCCTGGGTCTGGTACTTCTCGGGCTGTTGCTGATCATTGTGGCTCTAGGCTTTGCCCTGACCCATCTCTTCGATCCCAACGACTACAAAGACGAGATTCGCCAGATTGCCCGCGACAAGGCCCACATCGAGCTGACGCTCAATGGCGACATCGGCTGGAGCCTGTTCCCCTGGCTCGGTCTTGAATTGCACGAGGCCAGCGTTGCGACCCTGACCAATCCGAGCCAACCGTTTGCCGACCTGCAGATGCTCGGCCTGTCGGTGCGCGTGCTGCCGCTGCTGCGCCGTGAAGTGCAGATGAGCGATGTACGTGTCGAAGGCCTGAACCTGCGCCTGAACAAAGACGTGCATGGCCACGGCAACTGGGAAGACATCGGCAAGAATGTGCCGGACCCGGCTACCGCCGCCACCACGCCTGCCGTGGCTGAAGCGACCACACCGCCCAAGCCTGAAAAGCCGCCGCAGCCGATCCGCCTGGACATCGACAGCCTGACCATCAACAACGCCCGCGTCGAATACAACGACGAGCAGACCGGCAAGCAGTTCAGCGCCGAAAGCATCCAGCTGAGTGCCGGCGCCGTGCACGAAGGTGCAAGCATCCCGGTCAAACTCACCGCGTTCTTCGGCACCAACCAGCCGCTGATGCGCGTCAAGACCGAGGTCAACGGCAACCTGCGCATTCAGCGCGCCCTCAAGCGCTACCAGTTCGAAGACATGAAGGTCACTGGTGAAGCCACCGGCGAGCCGCTGCAAGGCAAGACCGTGACCTTTTCGACCCAGGGCCAATTGCTGGTGGACCAGTCTGCGAATATCGCCGAATGGACCGGCATGAAGTTGTCGCTGAACCAACTGCGCGCCCTGGGCGAGCTGAAGGTCAACGACCTGGACAAGACTCCACAGTTCAGCGGCGCCCTGTCGATTGCCCAGTTTGACCTGGCCAAGTTCCTCGACAGCGTCGGCAACCCGCTGCCACCGATGGCCGCCGGCAGCCTGAGCAAGGTCGAACTGGTCAGCCGCCTCAAGGGCACGCCGACCAGCCTGGCGCTTGAAGACCTCAACCTGAAACTCGACGACAGCACCTTCACCGGTCGCGTGGCCGTGGATGATTTCGCCAGGCAATCCCTGCGGGTGCAGCTCAAGGCCGATACGTTCAACGCCGACAACTACCTGCCGGCCAAGTCCGAAGCCGCCAAGGGCGCCGCGGCCGCACGCCAGGCTGAAGTGCAGAACAGCGAAGCCGGCGCCATGGCGGCCGGTGGCACCACACCGTTGCCGGACGCCCCGACCAAAGCCGCGTGGAGTACCGACAAGCTGCTGCCGCTGACCCGCCTGCGCACCCTGGACGTAAACGCCGACCTGTCCTTTGGCCAACTGACCCTGAGCAAGCTGCCGATCCAGAATGCCGCCCTGAAAGCCTCCGGCCTCGATGGCCAGCTCAAGCTCGATACCTTGAGCGGCGGCCTCTACAACGGCACCTTCCAGGCCAACGGCAACCTAGACGTGCGCCAGGACATCCCGCTGCTGGCGCTGCAAACCCGCATCAAGCAGGTACCGGTCGAACGCATCCTGCAAGCCCAGGGGCAGAACCCGCCGGTGAAGGGCCAGCTCACCCTCGACAGCAACCTCAACGGCCGCGGCAATAGCCAGAAAGCCCTGATCGACAGCCTCAACGGTACCGCCAGCTTCGCGATCAACAACGGCGTGCTGCTCAACGCCAACATCGAGCAACAGCTGTGCACCGGCATCGCCCTGCTCAACCGCAAGACCCTCAGCGGCGACCAGCGCGGCAAGGACACCCCGTTCCAGGAACTCAAGGGCAACCTGATCTTCCGCAATGGTGTGGCCAGCAACCCCGACCTGAAAGTGCGCATCCCGGGCCTGACCGTCAACGGCGACGGTGACGTCGACCTGCGCGTGCTGGGCATGGACTACCGCGTCGGCATTATCGTCGAAGGCGACCAGCGCGACGTGCCGGACCCGGCTTGCCAGGTGGGCTCCAACTTCCAGAA
Source organism: Pseudomonas sp. G5001 (assembly GCF_013385475.1). Lineage (NCBI taxonomy): Bacteria > Pseudomonadati > Pseudomonadota > Gammaproteobacteria > Pseudomonadales > Pseudomonadaceae > Pseudomonas > Pseudomonas sp. G5001. The sequence continues at coordinate 124,104 of NZ_JACAPZ010000036.1, read as the reverse complement.
CATCGAAGTCCCGCTGCGCTGCCGTGGCCCGCTGGAACTGGGCGCCAAGGCCTGCCGCCTGGACAAGGACGGCTTGAGCCAGGTCGCCATCAAGGCGGCAGGCAACAAGCTCGGCGAGAAGCTTGAACAGAAGCTCGACAAGGTCAATCCACAGCTGAAAGACGCGCTTAAAGGCCTGTTCAAACGATGAGAAACGAGCAGTTTTCAACGGCGGTGCTCGACTGGTACGACCGCCACGGTCGCCATGACCTGCCCTGGCAACAGGGCATCACGCCTTACCGGGTGTGGGTCTCGGAGATCATGTTGCAGCAGACCCAGGTCAGCACCGTGCTGAACTACTTCGACCGGTTCATGGCGTCCTTGCCAACGGTCGAAGCCCTGGCTGCCGCGCCGGAAGACGAAGTGCTGCACCTGTGGACCGGGCTGGGTTACTACACCCGGGCGCGCAACCTGCAAAAGACCGCGAAGATCGTCGTTGCCGAATATGGCGGCGAGTTTCCCCGTGACGTCGAAAAACTCACCGAACTGCCCGGCATTGGCCTGTCCACCGCGGGTGCGATTGCCAGCCTGAGCATGGGCCTGCGAGCGCCGATCCTCGATGGCAACGTCAAGCGCGTGCTGGCGCGCTTTACCGCGCAAGAGGGCTACCCTGGCGAGCCAAAGGTCGCCAAACAGCTGTGGGCCACCGCAGAGCGCTTTACGCCCCATGACCGCGTCAACGCCTACACCCAGGCCATGATGGACATGGGCGCCACCCTCTGCACCCGCAGCAAGCCCAGTTGCCTGCTGTGCCCGCTGGAAAAGGGCTGCGAAGCGCACCTGCTCGGTCTGGAAACCCGCTACCCGATCCCCAAGCCACGCAAGACCGTGCCCCAGAAGCGCACGCTGATGCCGTTGCTGGCCAATGACGAGGGCGCGATCCTGCTTTACCGTCGCCCTTCCACGGGCCTGTGGGGCGGTTTGTGGAGCCTGCCGGAGCTGGATGACCTGGCCGACCTGGAACACCTGGCCAACCAGCACTCGCTGGCGCTGGGCAAACACCAGGAGCTGCCGAGCCTGATCCACACCTTCAGCCACTTCCAACTGGCTATCGAACCCTGGCTGGTCCAGGTCCAGGAGTCTGCCCATCACGTGGCCGAGGCTGACTGGCTCTGGTATAACCTCGCCACCCCGCCGCGCCTGGGCCTTGCCGCCCCGGTGAAAAAACTGCTGAAGCGCGCGGCTGAAGTATTGAACGCAGGAGTTCCGTCATGACCCGCACCATCATCTGCCGCAAGTACCACGAAGAACTGCCCGCCCTGGAGCGCGCCCCGTTCCCTGGCGCCAAGGGCCAGGACATTTTCGACAACGTCTCCGCCAAGGCCTGGGCTGACTGGCAAAAGCACCAGACCCTGTTGATCAACGAAAAGCGCCTGAACATGATGAACGCCGAAGACCGCAAATACCTGCAGGGCGAGATGGACAAGTACTTTTCCGGCGAGGATTACGCCAAGGCCGACGGCTACGTGCCACCTGCTGAATAATTGATCAAATTTGGGGGTTGGCCCGTAAGCGACGGTAATAATTAAATATTTTTTGAAAACTTGCTTGACGACCCCCTGAAAAACCCGTTTAATGCGCCCCGTTGCCCAGATAGCTCAGTCGGTAGAGCAGGGGATTGAAAATCCCCGTGTCGGCGGTTCGATTCCGTCTCTGGGCACCACTAATTAGTTTCAGGTGGTGCAAATGTCATCTGAAACACACAAAAAACCCGCCTGGTGCGGGTTTTTTGTTGCCTGCCGTTTTTGACTCCTTCAGCCCCCGCCCCGCATCAACGTCAACACCGCAACCCGCTCCTGCTCGGAGATGTGAAAACCACTCTCCTCCACGCGCGCAATCCAATCCTGCGCCGAGAGCGACTCGCCAAAACGCACCAGGCGTCCGTAGCGCCTGAACACAGCCTCCAGCACGCTGATCATCGAGGGGTAGCTGCAGCCTCCGTCAAAACAGATGCTGAGGCCGCCAAGCCAGGAACGGCCGATCACGTGGGCACTACCGACGCTCTCGGCACCGGCATACTCAAAATCCATTTTTACTGCTTCCATGTCGCACCCAAACTCATCACCACGAAAGTACCCAAGCCTAGCAGGCGCCTGTTTTGCGGCAGGCTGCAAAGCGCTCCAATCAGACCAACCGGTCATCCAGGCGGCGACCATACAGTAAGACGATCCAAAGCGCCGGTTATCAACACCTCATTCCGACCCCATTGATCCATCCTTAATTCCCCAGTGATCGCCACTCTTGTCGGCGTTACCACCGACAAGGATGTCAAGGCGACTGAGTCACTTCACCAGGAACACCAGCAGCGGGTTGTCATTCAACCGCCCATTGAACACCGGCGCCATGTGTTCCAGCGGCGTGCCGCTGAGCAATGCGGTTTGCTTGCGCTCCACAATCACCCAGGCGGGGCGCGGCAGCGTATCCACCAGCAAGGGTTGGTTGCGCCCGATGAACAGCGGCTGCTCGTCGTGATCCAGGTTCATGATGTAGCGAATCGCCCAGGTGTCCTTGGCCAGATCGACGAACACCAGGGTCCCGGGATTATCGGCACGCAGCTTTTCCACCGCGCTTACGAAGTTCCTGGTGTCGAATTGCAGATCCTTGGCCGGCTCCACAACCTTCACCAGCACCAGCCATTGGGTGGCCAGCGCAATCAGGCTGAGCACCACCAGGCGCTGGCCGAGATTGCCCTGCAAACGGCGCCAGGCAACCACGGCTGCGAGTTGCAGCACGATCAGCACACCCACCAGCGCCGGCACTGAAACGTCCGGCCAGTAGCCGTGCTTGTGCCACAGATGCCGACAGACAAACACCACGGCAATACCCAGCACCGGCAGGACCGCCACCAGCCACTCATAGCCACGCCGCACGCCGAGCAACCAGCCCTGGGCCTGGAGCAAGCCATAGGCGGCCACCGCGGCAAACATCGGGACCATGGGCACGATGTAGTAGGCGCGCTTGAAGTGCGGCACCGACAAGCCCAGCAAAATCATCAGGCCGCAGGCGGCCAAACGCAGCATCAACTGCACATCGGCATCGTCGTGGCGGGCCGACCATTTGTGGCGCAGGGCAATCATCGTCGCCAGGGCCAGCGGCACCACCGGGAAATAGCGGTACAGGCTCAGCTTGAAGTAGAAGTAGAACGCCTCACCGGTTTCATCAAGGCGCCCGGTGAATTGCATCCGCAGCACATCATCGACGAAAGCATCGCCCCCGCTGATCCGCGCCAGTTTCAACAGCGCCCACCAACAGCCGGCCAGCAGGATCAAACCGACCACGCCGTGGGCAATCACCTTTTTCAGCAGCGCAATCCGCTCTTGCCGCGTACGAGCGGTGCCCAGCGCCCAGTAGACACAGGCCACCCCGCACACCTCGATCAACCCCAGCGGCCCGCGAATGGCAAACGCCACCACGAACAACGGAAAGATCGCATATTGGCGCAGCCGCGAGCCCAGGCGCTCACCAGTATGCAGCAGGTAGAAACACCCCAGGCACAACAACGAGATCATCTGGTCCAGGCACACCGAGCGCGACTTCTCCAGCAACTGGGCAGTCAATGCGGTGAGCAGCACCGTCAGCAATGCCCACGCCCGACCGGACGGCACCAGCAAGCGATAGATCAGCGCCATGACCCCGGCAGACGCCAGGGCGGTGGGCATCACGTTAGCCAGGTCGTTGGGCGCGCCGAATAAACGGGCAAAGAGGTAGCTGAGGTAGGTCGCGGTGCCCGGATAGTCCGGGTAAGGCTCACCGTAGGTGGTAGGAAACAGGCTCGCACCGTGGCGAAACATCTCTTGCATGAACACGGCCCAGCGGCCGTCGAAGCCCTGTGGCTGCTGGTCCCAGATGCCCAGGGTGAACAGCAGCAAGGCGATAAGGAAAATACCCAGCGATTCCATTCGAAAGCGATTGTGTTGATCCATTATTCAGCCTGTCAGGTGGGGTAAACCGGCTCATGTTGCCGAACGCCACCCTGAATAAGCCCTGAACGGAATCAAACATTCATCCGCCTAACGACGAGCGGGCCAGATCAGCAGCGGCAGCAGGCGGATATAGAGTAGCTCCCCTACCAATTCCACCAGGGTTTGCGTGATCACCGCTGCAGCAGCGAGCCCGCGGATCTCATCAGGCAACGCCAGCGCCAGCGGCAGCACCACCAGGGAATTACGCGTGGAGGCGCTGAAGGTGACCGCCCGCGCCGTGGGCGCCGATAGCTTGAACAGGCGCGAAGCCAGCGCCCCCATCAGCGGGGCCAGCAACAGGAAGCCGATATACACCGGGATCACCGGCGCCAGCAGGCCGATATCGCGGACCACGGCGGTGATCTGCGAACCGATCACCACCATCAGCACCAGCGCCATGGCCGGCACGGGCAGCCAGGCCCAGGCATCGTTCCAGGCACTGACGACCGGTGAGCGCCGGGACAGGGATGTGGTCAGCACCGCCAGAATCATGGGCGCAACGATCAGCAGCAGGAAGGCCTCGACAAACGGCCCCACTGCAACCACCACCTGCGACTGCGCCCCCAGCATCAACCCCAGGTAGACCGGCAACAGCAGCAGTTGCAGCAACAACAGAATCGGGGTCGCCGCCAGCATCAACCGCGAGTCACCCTTGCCGATATGGGTAAACACCACCACGTAGTCGATGCACGGCGTCAACAGCACCAGCAACGCACCCACCAGGATCGCCGGGTGTTCCACCAGGCCCCGAGTCAGCGCCCACACCAGCAGCGGAATCAGGATGAAGTTGGCCAGCAGCAACGCGGCCATGAAGTGTTTGTTGCCCAGCCCCTGGCGCAGGTCCAGAAACGGGATTTGCAGGAACATCGCGTACATCAGCACGGCAATGGCGGGCGTAACCAGGGCAGCCACACCTTGAACCATGGAGGGCGCCAGCAGGCCGACAACGGCAGCCAGCACCACGCTGGCGAAGTAGATCGGGATCTGGTTTTGTTCGAGGGTGTCGCGGGTCATGGGCCGGCTCTGGTGGGCGAAAGGGTCTAAGCCTAGGCATCTGTGCCGCTCAGGTCGAGCCTCAGAAAAATCCCCGGGGTCTTCATAGCAGAAATTTGTTAGTTTCGACTTCTCATAAAACTGCGCACGGGCCTTTGACACCCCATCGAAAGCGCAATGATCGAGCCTGTTCATGAACCTGCCAGCCCGACCTCAAGCCGAAGCATTCCGCGAGCCCACAGCCGATGGGCATTCCATCGGCGGCTTCACGTGGCGCCATCCGCGCACAGACGTTGAACGCCCGGTCGTCATCATCAACGCCGCCACCTCCGTACGCTGCCGTCACTACTCACGGTTTGCCGATTACCTGTTTGCCAATGGCTTCGACGTCATCACCTACGACTACCGCGGCATCGGCGAATCCCGCAGCGGCTCGCTGAAAGGGTTCAAGGCCTCGTGGTCGGATTGGGGCGTGCTGGACTTCGAAGCGATCCTGCAGCGGGCCCAGCGGGAGTTTCCCGGGCAGCCGATTGATGTGGTCGGGCACAGTTTTGGCGGATGTGCGGCGGGGCTCGGGGCTTCCGGCGCAGTGATTCGGCGCCTGGTGACGGTAGGCGCGCAGTTTGCCTACTGGCGCGACTACGAGGCGAGCGGGCGCTGGCGGATGCTTGCCAAATGGCATGTGGTGATGCCGCTGGTGACAGCGGTTTTTGGCTACTTCCCGGGCAAGCGCATAGGCTGGCTGGAGGATACCCCGGCGGGCGTGGTACGCGACTGGAGTACGCCGACGCCGAGTTATGAAAAACGTCCGAGTGGGCGAGCCTTGCCCGAGTTGCCGTTTTCGCGGGTGAAGGCACAGATATTGGCGATCAGCATTACCGACGATCCGTTTGGTACCGTCGCAGCAATCGAACGCCTGCTGGGTTACTTCGACGGCAGCGAGCGCACGCATCTGCGAATCGCGCCTGAAGATATCGGCGAAAAAGAGGTCGGACACTTCGCATTCTTTCGCAGCCAGTATCAAGATCGGTTGTGGCCGATTGCATTGGCTTGGCTGCAACGGGGAGAGTTGGCCAACGGCACGCCGGGGCGCCAAGTGACGGATCGCACCTAGAAAGCCTTGGGATTTCTCCAGACCTGCGCTTCAATACCCCACCCCCAGATCCTGACACCAAGGACGTGAGCCCATGGCTTCGCCGAACAAGCAGCAAAAACGCGCCCACCGGGCAAAAGCCAAGGCCAAGCAGAATCGCACCCAACGCGCCGTCGCCACCAAGCCGGATGCCTTTGCCGGCGATGACAGCCGCATTGATCTTGAATCGGTGGATTTGACCGAGCTGTTCCTGGAGATGCGCACCGCTGGCGAAACCAGCCAGCAGGCGCTGTGTGCCGTGTTCCTGGCGCACCCGCTGCTGGCAGTGGTACTGGAGCAGGAAGGCGAAGAAGAAGCGACGGACTTTATCCTCGCGGCGCTGATCGAGTATCGCCAGTGGGCCACGGATACCGAGGATGAAGCGGCAGCGCTGGCGTGGATTGAGTCGCCGGAATTCCAGGCCGATTACGTCGCGGCGTCACAGGCGATTGTTAGCTCCGAAGGCTGATACAAAACGAAATGTGGGAGCGGGCTTGCTCGCGAAGGCAGTGTGTCAGTCAGCTCAAATGTCGACTGATCCACCGCATTCGCGAGCAAGCCCGCTCCCACATTTGATCAACGGTATTGCGACGAAAGCACTCCGTCAGTTAAGCACCGCCGCCCCAACCTTCCGGCCCTTGCGCCGACGCGACACCATCAGCCCCGCCGCAACTACCAGCAAGCTCAGGATCCCGGTGGCAATGATCTCCACCTGATGCGCTTCCTGGAACAACATGATCGTCAGCACGCCCACGATGAACACGATCACCGCATACGTCAGGCCCGGGAACAGCCACATCTTGAAGGCAATCTTCTCGCCCGCTTCCGTGCGTTTCTGGCGCATGCGCAGTTGCGACACGGCGATCACCAGGTACACCAGCAGCGCGATGGCGCCGGAGCTGGCCAGCAGGAATTCAAACACCGCCGCCGGTGCCACGTAGTTGGCGAATACCGCCAGGAACGCCGCGCCGGTAGACAGCAACACCGCCCAGTAAGGCGTGCCGCTCTTGTTGGTGATCTTGGACACCGCCGGTGCATCACCGCGACGGCCCAGGGAGAACATCATGCGCGAAGCGGTGTACAGCGCCGAGTTCAGGCAACTGGTCACGGCCACCAGCACCACCAGGTCAACGATCAGCTTGGCATTCGGGATGCCCATGCGTTCCAGCACGGTCTGGTAGGAACCGACCGCTGCCAGCGCAGGATCATTCCACGGCACCAGGGCCACGACGATGAAGATCGACACCAGGTAGAACAAGCCGATCCGCCAGATCACCGAGTTGGTGGCCTTGGAAATCTGCTGGCCCGGGTTCTTCGATTCAGCGGCCGCGATGGTCACGATCTCGGTGCCCATGAACGAGAACATGGTGGTCAGGATCGCCGCCAATACCGCGCCCATGCCGTTGGGCAGGAAGCCCTGGGTGTCGAACAGGTGCGAAACGCCGCTGACCTGACTGCCCGGCAGGAAGCCGAAGATCGCCAGGATGCCGAGGATCACAAACCCGATGATCGCCACCACTTTGATCAGCGCAAACCAGAACTCGAACTCGCCGTAGTTCTTCACACTGAACAGGTTGGTCGCGGTCAGCAGCAAGGTAATGATCAGGGTGAAGGCCCAGATCGCCACGCCGGGGAACCAGGCGTGCAGGATGGTCGCGGCAGCGTTGGCTTCCAGCGGAATCACCAGCACCCAGAACCACCAGTACAACCAGCCGATGGTGAAACCGGCCCAGTGCCCGATCGCACGGTCGGCATAAGTAGAGAACGAACCCGTGTCCGGCGATGCCACGGCCATCTCGGCCAGCATGCGCATCACCAACACCACCAGCGTACCGGCGGCGGCATAAGCCAGCAGCACGGCCGGGCCCGCCGCAGCAATCGCGTGGCCGGAGCCCACAAACAACCCGGCACCGATAACGCCGGCAATCGACAGCATGGTGACGTGACGCGGTTTGAGCCCCTGTTCGAGGTCATTGGAGCTTTGCGTACTACTCATTGACACACCTTTGCGAGGAATTGCGAATACGGTCCACCCGGTCTGGCGTCTTTCTCGTGAAAAGAAACCAACGGGGCGTTCTTTATTTTTTACGCAAGATTTGCGCCAAAATGTTACAGAGCCACGATTGACGCGGGCTGTAGGGAAACTCAATAGCTCTCGTAAGTCACTGACACTAATGGCATTCCGCTATAGCGTTACTGTGCGACTCACTTGAAAGACGAATCAGTGCACCAAAAACACACACAATTTGTGCGTGACGCCCCATAAAAGGGCTGATAAGGACCGTTCGCCGGTTTAACCCTTCCAACACCCGGCCAAAGCTGGCACCATCGCGCCCTTTTTTACGCGAAACCTGTAGGAATACTGGTTCAAACGGCTGTTCGGTTGTTGATGGCGCGACACACTGCTGTGCCGATGCGACACCCTGCCGCAGACCGTCTGTTTACCGCCTGCAGGGCTGTTGGCTGTCATCCGGACGCTATGCTAGCTTGGCGCCTCGCCAGGAAGGCGGGCCAACAGCAGGAGCGCAATGAACACAATGAGGACCGCACATGGCTGAGGCCACGCCCGCGCTTGAAATCCGCAACTTGCATAAACGCTATGGTGAGCTGGAGGTGCTTAAAGGTATCTCGCTGACCGCCCGCGACGGCGATGTGATCTCGATCCTGGGTTCCTCCGGTTCCGGCAAGTCCACGTTCCTGCGCTGCATCAACCTGCTGGAAAACCCGCACCAGGGGCAAATCCTGGTGGCTGGTGAAGAGCTCAAGCTCAAGGCTGCGAAAAACGGCGAACTGGTGGCCGCCGACGGCAAACAGATCAACCGCCTGCGCAGCGAAATCGGTTTTGTGTTTCAAAACTTTAACCTGTGGCCGCACATGAGCGTCCTCGACAACATCATCGAGGCCCCGCGCCGCGTGCTCGGCCAGAGCAAGGCCGAAGCCACTGAAATCGCCGAAGCCTTGCTGGCCAAGGTCGGCATCAGTGACAAGCGTCATGCCTACCCCGCGCAACTGTCCGGCGGCCAGCAACAACGCGCCGCGATCGCACGCACCCTGGCCATGCAGCCCAAAGTCATCCTGTTCGACGAGCCCACATCGGCCCTTGACCCGGAAATGGTTCAGGAAGTACTTAATGTGATCCGCGCCCTGGCCGAAGAAGGCCGCACCATGCTGCTGGTCACCCATGAAATGGGCTTTGCCCGCCAGGTGTCCAGTGAAGTGGTGTTCCTGCACCAGGGCCTGGTCGAAGAGCAAGGATCGCCACAGCAGGTATTTGAAAACCCGCTTTCGGCGCGCTGCAAACAATTCATGTCCAGCAACCGCTAACGGAGCAACATGCATGCAGAACTATAAAAAATTCCTCTTGGCCGCCGCTGTTTCGATGGCGTTCAGCGCCACGGCGATGGCTGAAACCTTGAAAATGGGGATCGAAGCGGCCTACCCGCCGTTCAACAATAAAGATGCCAGCGGCAACGTCGTCGGCTTCGACAAGGACATCGGCGACGCCCTGTGCGCCAAGATGAAAGTCGAGAAGTGCGAAGTGTATGTCTCCGACTGGGACGGCATCATCCCGGCCCTGAATGCCAAGAAGTTCGACTTCCTGGTCTCCTCGCTGTCCATCACCGATGAACGCAAGCAGGCAGTCGACTTCACCGACCCGTACTACTCCAACAAGCTGCAGTTCATCGCGCCCAAAGCCAACAAAGACTTCAAGACCGACGCGGACTACCTGAAGGGCAAGATCATCGGTGCACAGCGCGCAACGCTGGCCGGTACCTACCTGGAAGACAAGCTGCCGGACACCACCGCCAAGCTCTACGACACCCAGGAAAACGCCTACCTCGACCTGACTTCCGGCCGCCTGGACGGGATGCTCGCCGACAAGTACGTGCAGTACGAGTGGCTGAAAAGCAAAGACGGCTCCGCCTACGAATTCAAGGGCGACCCGGTGGTCGAGAGCGACAAGATCGGTATCGCCGTACGCAAAGGCGACCCGCTGCGCGAGCGCTTGAACAAAGCCCTGGCTGAAATCAAGGCCGACGGCACCTACAAGAAGATCAACGACAAGTACTTCCCTTTCAGTATCGAGTGATCCTGAATGGCCTGCCCGGCGTGCTCGCTTGAGTGCGCCGGTCCTGAGCTTTGCCTTGCGAAACGACTAAACCATGAATTTCGACCTCTACGGATTCGGCCCGGCGCTCGCCGCCGGCGCGCTGATGACCGTCAAGCTGGCGCTCACCGCCCTGTGCCTCGGGCTGGTGCTCGGGCTGGCCGGCGCCCTGGCCAAGACTTCCCCGTACAAGCCGCTGCAATGGCTTGGCGGCAGCTACTCCACCCTGGTTCGCGGCATCCCGGAACTGCTGTGGGTCCTGCTGATCTACTTCGGTACGGTCAACCTGATGCGCTCCCTCGGGGAGTTTTTCGGCAACCCCGACCTTTCCCTCAGCGCTTTCGCCGCCGGGGTGATCGCCCTGGGCCTGTGCTTTGGCGCCTACGCCACGGAAGTCTTCCGCGGCGCGATCCTGGCCATTCCCAAGGGCCACCGTGAAGCCGGTGTCGCACTGGGCTTGTCGAAGGTCCGGATCTTCACCCGCTTGATCATGCCGCAGATGTGGCGCATCGCGCTGCCGGGCCTGGGCAACCTGTTCATGATTCTGATGAAGGACACCGCGCTGGTCTCGGTGATCGGCCTGGAAGAAATCATGCGCCACGCGCAGATCGGCGTGACCGTCACCAAGCAGCCCTTCACCTTCTTTATGGTCGCGGCCTTCATGTACCTGGGCCTCACTGTCCTGGCGATGACCGGCATGCACTTCCTGGAAAAACGTGCCGCGCGCGGCTTTGCGAGGAGCACGCAATGAGTGGCGACTACAGCTGGCTGTCGCATTTCGACCTGGGCCTGAACTGGGCCGTGATCATTAAATGGCTGCCGAAACTGGCCCAGGGCGCAACCCTGACCCTGGAGCTGGTGGCCATCGCCGTGATCGCCGGCCTGCTGCTGGCAATCCCGCTGGGCATCGCCCGCTCGTCACGCCTGTGGTACGTGCGCACCCTGCCCTACTGCTACATTTTCTTCTTCCGCGGCACGCCGCTGCTGGTGCAGCTGTTCCTGGTGTACTACGGCCTGGCACAGTTCGACGCCGTGCGTGAAAGCTTCATGTGGCCGTACCTGCGGGACCCGTTCTGGTGCGCCACCGCCACCATGACGCTGCACACCGCCGCCTATATCGCCGAGATCCTGCGCGGCGCGATCCAGGCCATCCCGCCGGGTGAAATCGAAGCCGCGCGGGCGCTGGGCATGTCCAGGCCCAAGGCGCTGTTCTACATCATCCTGCCGCGTGCCGCGCGCATCGGCCTGCCGGCCTACAGCAACGAAGTGATCCTGATGCTCAAGGCCAGCGCCCTGGCCAGTACCGTGACCCTGCTGGAACTGACCGGCATGGCCCGCACGATCATTGCCCGCACCTACCTGCCGGTAGAGATCTTCTTCGCTGCCGGGTTGTTCTACCTGCTGATGTCCTACGTCCTGGTGCGCTTCTTCAAGCTGCTGGAGCGCTGGTTGCGGGTCGATGCCTGCCAGGGCCGCTGACGCCTTGTTGACGGGTGAGCAACTGCTCGCCCGCTTCCAGGCGCTGGATGCGTTCCTCACCGAACATCAAGGGCTGTGGCGACCACGGCCCTTTACTCACCTGCAATTGCCGTGGGAAACCCAGCATCCCGAACTGGCCCATTGGTTGCGCCAGCGCTCGCTGGCCGAAGCGGAAAGCAGCCATAACCAGCCTCACCACTTGCCGGCGCCTGCGCCTTACCCTGAGCTGGCCATGCAGTCGCTGAATCTCAGCGCTGTGGATAACTTACCATCCCGCCCGCTACCCGCCGCCCGCCATCGCCTGAACGTCGATGTACCCGGCCGCAAATGGCAGCAGATCGAAGCCTTCGGTGCCGCGCTGCAATTTCGCCAACCCCCCGAACACTGGCTAGACTGGTGTGCCGGCAAGGGCCACCTCGGCCGCCGCCTGTTGCAACCCGGGCAGCAACTGACCTGCCTGGAATACGACCCGGCCCTCATCGCCTCAGGGCAAGCCCTCAGCGAACACCATCAATTGCCCGTCACCCATCGCCTGCAAGACGTGATGGCCGACGTACAGATCAGCCGCGACCAAACCCCGGTGGCACTGCACGCCTGCGGCGACCTGCATGTGCGCCTGCTCCGGCTGGCCAGCGCCGCCGGCTGCCAGCAGTTGGCCGTGGCGCCCTGCTGCTACAACCGCATCCGCGCCGAGCAGTACCAGCCGCTGTCGATTGCCGCCCAGGCGTCGTCACTGCATTTATCGGTGGAAGACCTCGGCCTGCCGCTGAGCGAAACCGTTACCGCAGGGGCGCGGGTGCGTCAGCAGCGCGATACGTCGATGGCCAGGCGCCTGGGTTTTGATGTTCTGCAGCGGCAACTGCGCAAGAGCGATGCTTACCTGCCCACTCCGTCCCTGCCCGCGAGTTGGCTGGCCAAGCCGTTCGCCGACTACTGCCGCGAACTGGCGGCCCTCAAGGGATTATCCACAGGGGAACAGGATTGGTCGGCACTGGAGGCCCAAGGCTGGCAGCGCTTGGCGCAGGTGCGAAACCTGGAATTAGTGCGTGGTCTGTTTCGGCGCCCGCTGGAAATGTGGCTGGTGCTGGACCGGGCATTGTTTCTCGAAGAAAACGGTTACAGGGTTCAAGTCGGCAGCTTTTGCGAAACACCGCTCACCCCGCGCAACCTGATGCTGCTCGCCGAGCGCAATTAAAGGGCATTTTGTCGCAGCGCGCCCTGTGGATAACTCTGTTGATGGAATTCTGGCAGAGGCCCTGCCGGCAAGCTTCGCGGGGCAAAATGCTGACTGGTCATTTTTTGTTCACAAAATAAAACGCACGCAAAACAGGCAGTTGCAGCGTGATGAGAACCGCTCCGCAAAATTGCGGTTTGATGACAGGTCGAACCAACCGATTGTGCATAAGCATCTGAGGTTAGCGGCATAACCCGGGCTTTTCAGCGGGCAACCAGCAGGCGACAAAGCGCATTGATATCGTCACAGGCCATGCTTGCGGCTTGGTTATCCAGCGGATCGCTGCCAAAAGCCAGGGCCTCGCTGATCGCCGGATCCCGATGCACCACCTCCAACAGGCTGTCACCCAGGCGCTTCCTGAACACCTCGACCATGTCCAGGCTAAAGCCCGAGGTCTCGTCGAGTTGGTTGATCACGAAGTGGCAACGCAGCGCCGGCCGATCATCAAGGTGTGGCGCCAGCAACTGCTCCATCTGCTCCAGGGTGCCAAGGGAAGCCGCATCCGCCTGGGCGATGACCAGCACCACATCGGCCACGTTCAGTGCCTGATGCAGGTAGACGTTATTACCCGCCGGGGTGTCGATGATCACCGTGTCCTGCTCACCCAAGCCCAGGGCCGACAAATGTTGCGCCAGCCAATGCGGCTCCTGTTTCAGCCAGCGCTGGAGGTCTTCCTGCTGACGGATATCGGTTTCGCCAAACGTGATCACCTGGCAACCGGCAAAGCCTGAATGAAGGATCTGGCTCCAGCGCTCGTTGTGCAGGCTGGTGCGCCCGATGCCGGGCAAGGTATGGCTCAGGCCGAAGTGGTGATAGAGCGCGTTTTGCGGGTCCAGGTCCAGCGCCACCACTGGCTGCCCCAGGCGCTGCAAACCGCTGCTCAGCGCGGTGGCCAGGGTGCTGCGGCCGACGCCGCCATTGACCGAAACCAGCGCTACCACCTTCGCACGGATGTTCGCGGCTTCGCGGGACTGCTCATTGGCACAAGGGGAATGTCGCGAGAACGACGCGCCACTGCCCATATTGAGGCTGGCACTGTCGTCGACCGGCATGTCTTCGAAGAACTGCAGCATCGAATCCATCCCTTGAACATCACTGGCAGTCGTCTTATCGAACAACGAAAAAAGATCATCGGTACGGCTCATCGCCAACACTCCCTCACGACGCATCTTAAAGACGTGAAAGGTCAGCTGTACTGATGCTTACCGCAGGTCTTTTTGTGGGCGCCTTTGTGTACGCATTCTGTGACAAAGGAATGAAAGTGTCATTATTTTGGTGTTTCTGAAGAAATCTTTAAGACGAGCGGTAAATGGTCAATTTACTGACTAATCTTTATCGGGTCGTAAGGTGTTTGCAAATCCCGCTCCGGGATCTCCCAGATCAGCAGCTTGGGCGGCGTCTGCTTGAACGCCGGGCTGTCGAAATAAGCCTTGGCGGCGCCTGAAAATTCGCCGCCGTCCTTGCTGAAGTTACCCACCGGAGCGTTCAGGGCTTTTTGCAGGAAACCCACGAAATTCGAATTGCGCGAAAACGAGGTACCGATCAGCGCCACGTTCGGCAGGCCGGCGTCACCAAACAAATCGTCAGGGTTACTCGACGCCGCCGGGCCATTCTCATGCGCGGTGCTGGCCGCAACCTGCTCGCCCACCGGCTGTAACTTCGGCGGCAACCAATCGAGACCGGCCAGGCGCACCAGGTCACCCGGTCGCGGTGCGAGCGGTGCCTGGGTAATGTCGAAGGCTTGCTCCGGCGTGGCCTGGATACCGCGCTGCTGGATGCGCAGGGCCACGGCGCGGGCGCCGGCATTCGAGCCGATTTCGCTCCAGTGCGTGTCGGTACGCAGGTAGGCATCCGGGCCGAGGGGTTTCAGGGTGTCGGTCAAATCCAGCACTTCAACGCCCGCCGCTTGCAACAGCGTGCTCCATTGCTGAATCCGGCCATCCAGCACGGCCGGACGATACAAGCCGCAACGCTGGGCAGCGGCGATGCGGGTTTTATCCGGCACCACCATCACTTGCAGATCAATACCGCGCTGGCCTAGCTGCTTTTTCAGGTCGATCACCGCGTCGGCCTTGGTGCGCGCATTGTCTTCGGCGTGGCGGTTGAGCTTCAGCTCATCGCTGATAAACAGCCAGCCCGGGCACCCCTGGCGCACCCGCGGCCCGGTGTCGCCGAACGCCAGCCAACTGGCGCCGCGCTCCAGGTTTGCCGCTTCGATGGCCATCGGTGCCTTGGACAATTCCTTGGCAAACCGATGGGTCACTTCACCGTGCAGCAGCATGTCGCTGTCGACCTTGGGCGGCAGGAAACTCACCGGCCCCTTGACCATCAGCCAGACGCAAGACAACAGCCCCGCCGCCAGGAAAGGCACCAACACCCAGCCCGCCAGGGGGCTGGTGCGGACGGCCAATTCACTCGGTGGGGTCGGCGCGGTAGGGGCGGGCATCGTCAGGCTTCCTTAGAACTGAAAGTACAGAAACGGCACGGCATCGCGGCTGGCAATCAGCGCGAACGACAACACAAACCCGGCAACCGGCCACAGGGATGCGGCCACCACAAACCAGGGCTGCGTACTAAAACGCTGCTCGCAGCGGGTCTGCCAGATCGGCGCGATGATGCACACCAAACCGAGCAACGCGGCCATGCCATGAGCCGGGCGCATGGCCACGGCCAACGCATCACCCAAGGCCATGCCATGCATGCCGAATTGGCCGGCGTACATGGTCAGTGCCGAATGGAAGTCCGGTGCGCGGAACAGCGTCCAGGCCAGGCACACAAACAGCAGCGTCAAGATGTGCGACAGCACCGGCGGAATGCTCGGCAGGCTCGAGCGCGACCACGCCCGGTCAATGCACAACGCGATACCGTGGGCCGAACCCCACAACAGATAGTTCCAACTGTCGCCGCCATGCCACAACCCGGCAATCGCCATGGTCAGGAACAGGTTGCGGTAGGTACGCCATACGCCGTCGCGATTACCGCCGAGGGCGATGTACAGGTAGTCCCGCAGCCAGCTGGACAACGACAAATGCCAGCGCCGCCAGAAGTCCTGGATGCTGCTGGCGAGGTACGGCCGGTTGAAGTTTTCCGGGAAGTGGAAGCCCAGCATCAAGCCCAGGCCGATGGCCATGGCACTGTAGCCGGCGAAGTCGAAAAACAGTTGCAACGAGTACGCCAGGCAGCCGATCCAGGCATCCACCAGGCTCGGGTTTTCCAGGTGGAAGGCGATGTCCACCAGCGGCGACAAGGTGTCGGCCACCAGCACTTTCATACCCATGCCGATCATGAAACGCCGAGCGCCAAGGCTGAAATTCGGCCAGTTGAAATAACGCTGGTTCAGCTCGCGCCGCACCCAGTCATAACGAATGATCGGGCCCGCAATCGAGTGGCCGAACATCGAGATATAGGTCGCGTAATTGATGAAGCTGCGCTCCACCGGCACGGTGTGCCGGTGCACATCCACCAGGTACGAAATCGCCTGCAGCACAATGAACGACAACCCGGCCGGCAACGCCACGCGCTGCCAATCCAGCGGCATCGCGCCGTACCAGGTGATCACCTCACTCACGGTCCCCGCGACGATGTTGGCGTACTTGTACCAACACAGCACTGCGGTGTTGAACACGATCAACGCGATCAACAGCCGCACCCGGCCCTTGCCGTCTTCACGGGAACGGTCCACCAGCAAACCGCCGACCCACGCCACCACGGTCAACACCATGTGCAGGAACAGGAACAGCGGGCTCAACCAGCCGTAGAACAGCCAGCTGCCGATCAACAGGATGACGTTGCGCCAGCCCGGACGGGCCAGCGCATAAATCAACAGGAAGGCCGGCAGGAACAGCGTGAGGAATTCCAGTGAGGCAAAGACCATGGTGGTGTCGGGCCCGATCAGTTAGCGAGCGTGTCGGAGGTAAACAGCAACCTCGAACCGGCGGCCGATGGCAGTGCAAACACGCTGTAGCGTTCGCCGGCCTTGAGGGTGAAGGTCAGCGGCTGGCCCACCGGCGCGTTGGCGCACTTGAGCTGCACCGACAGTTCCACCGGGTTGATCATGCGGCGCGAAATCGAGCCTTCGGCGACCTTCTTGAACAGCTCGGCTTTTTGCGCCACGGCTTCCAGGCTCGCGTCGGCGCAGGCGGCGTCGGCGTTGATAAAGGCCAGCGAGGCCTTCAGTGCGTTGAAGTCATCCGGCTGTTCGTGGATCACCAACTGGCGCGTGCCGCCCTTGGCGTCCGGCACGGCCACTACGGTGGCGAACTCGCCCGGCGCGACGGTCACGGCCAGCTCGGAATCCTTGCCGCCCTGGCTCAACACACCCTTGATCGGGGTCTTGCCGCCCGACACCGGCAGGTAGTCAGACACCAGTTTGTCGCCACCCAACACCAGACTGGCCTTGGAGCCCTGGGGCAGCAATTTCAGCTCGCCGTCGGTGCCGTTGGCCAGGCGCAGGAAGGCCGAATCCTTCTCCGGGCCGGTGGGGTAAAGCGGGATGTCGGCGCTGTAGGCGCTGACGCTGGCGAGCAAGGTCGCCAGGCCCAGGGTGATCCGTTTCATTATTGCGCTCCTTTGCCCACGGCGGCCGGTGGCAACTTCGCCAGGGAATCGCCGATCGCCTTGGCCCACTTCTGGTAGCCGTCGATGGTGAAGTGCTGGCCGTCGGTGGTGATCCACTGGCCCGGCTTGGAGAAGGTCAGCGAGTCAACGTAGGTGCACGGCGCCACGTTGGTGGCGAGGAACTGCGACATCACCTTGGTGCGCGCATCATCCTTCTTGTACTGCGAACCGACCTTGCCCCACGCCGGCCCGACCCACACGCACTTGGTGCCGGTTTCGGTGATGGCCTTGGTCAGGGAAGTCACGCTTTTCCAGGCCCAGACTTTCGGGAACTGCGGCTCCGGGTACGAGGCCATGGTGTCGGCGATGATGATCACCACCAGGTCCGGCTTGTCCTTGGCGATCAGGTCTTTGATCGGGGTGGTGCTCATGGCGTTCTTGCCGAAAATCTCGGCCTTGCCAACCGGCAGGCGCTCGGCACCGCACTCGACTTTCTTCGGCACGATCCAGTCGGCTGCACCGGCGCCGCACGCGCCGATGGAGTGGACCTTGGCGCCCTGGGCGGTGAGGTTGTCCTGCAGCGGGTTGAGCAGTGAATCAGGAAAGCTCATGTGACTTTCGCCCAATACCAGCAGGGTCAGGCCGGCAATAGCAGAAGCGGAAACAGGCATGGATGACTCCTATCAAATCAATTCGAATAAGGGGAACGGTACGGACTGACCGGCAAGGGCATAGGCCCGCTCAGGTCTTCAAACAAGTAGCGCAGGTAGGCGTTACCGACGTACTGGCGATAGTCCTGGGCGTTGTCGAGACCGACTTCGCCACCCAGGTAAAAGCGCGAGCTGAGGCGGTATTCGGCGGCGGCGTTGAAGCTGTAGCCGATGCCGGTCTTGCTGTCCTTGGCGTATTTCGGATCGCCCCGGGTCGGGTCATTTTGGTAATCGCTATGCCCCGGGAAATAATCGACCGCATCTTGCTCGATATGCTGGATGCCCACCGAACTTTTTATCTGGTAGCTGAACCGATCAAAACTCTGCGCCCAGCGCACCGGCACACCCAGGGAGAAGAAGCGCTGCGGGCTGAAGTAACCGCCCTGGCCGTAGGTGTAGTAACCCTGGTTTTCCTTGAAGCCCATGACCGTACCGCTGATGCCGAGGGTCAGGGTGTCGGTCGGGGTATTGCGCAGGTACCAGTAGATGCCGCTGCCCAGTTCCAGCCGGGTGTTGTCTTCGACGTTGTTGCCCAACAGCTCGTGCAACGAGGCGTAGCCATACACACCGAGCTTCTGGTTGTCGTAGCTCAGGTCGCCACGCCCGCCGTTGGCGGTCACGCCGCCCCATTTCTCGCCGGTACGCTTGTCTTCGGAACCGGCAAAGGAGGTCACACTGTCGGTGACCGGGCGCCGCGAAACGTTGACCCCGTAACGGAAGTTGGAGCCCTGGGAGAACGGCCGCGAGACGCTGGCGCCACCGACGATGGTGTCGTACAGAAAGCCCAGCGGGCTCACACCGATGTCGGCCTTGAGGCCTTCATCCGGGTTCTCCACGGCAACGGCCAGACCAACGCCCGTGTCGCTCTGGGAGCCCGCCGGGTTGGCCGTGCCACCGCCAAAGCGTGTGGCAGAGTCGCTCTTCACGCTGCCGGAACTCACATGCACCGGCGTCACGCGCAGCGCAACGTTCAGATCACCCACCGGCATCCGCGCTTCGAATGGCGCCTCGACGTCAGTGATTTTGCTCAAGCCGCTTTCGCCATTGTTGCTGCGAACGCTCAAGCCCTGCACCAGGTAACCGGTGCGATCCCGCAGGATCGTATCCAGCGCACGACGTGCCGGGCTGAGGTTGGCGGTGTCGAGTGCAGCAATGCTCGAAGGTGGCTCGAACGGCTCGTTCCAGTTGTTCGACGCCGGACGCGCGGAGGCTGCCAGGGCATTGTCCGGCACGACATTGGTCGGTGCATCAATCGGCGGCGGCACGGCGCCGGCGACGGTCAGATCGGTGACCTGGCGACGCTGGCCCGGCAAGCCGACGAAGGGGTTGTAAGGCACGCCCTGGGAGCCGGCCTGAGCCAATTGCGTCTGGCTCTTCTGGCTGTTCTCAATCGCCAACGCCTTGCGCAGCAGTGCAGCGGCTTCGTTGTTCTTGCCCAGCCCCTGATAGATGCGCGCAGCCGAGGTGAGGATCTCGGGGTTGCCCGGTTCCAGGGACAGCGCCTTTTCACTGGCGCTTTCCGCCAGGCCACGATCACGGCCTTGCAGCGCGATATCCGCCAGGCCCAGTTGCAGGCGAGCGTTGTTCGGGTTCTGCTGAATCAGCGGCGCATAAAGCTCCATGGCCTTTTTGCTATTGCCGCTGGCCGCGTACATCCGCGCCAGGGCACCTACCGCCATAGCGTCGTTGGGACGCTGGGCAAGGGCCGGCGACAGCATGTCGTAGGCCGCGACCAGGTCGTTTTTCTCACGCAGGGCATCAGCCTGTTTGACCCGGTACAGGTAGATCAAATCGTCGTAACGCTGGCGACCGGTTTCACTCAGCGGCTTGCCCTGCACTTCACGCAGGATGTCGCCCGCCTCGGTGTAGTGGTTGGCCTTGAGCAGCACGTTGGCGTACAGCAGTTTCTGGTCGACAGTCGGGTTCGGATTGTTATCCAGAACCTTCTGCATGATATCCAGGCCCTGCTGCGTCGCGCCGACTTCCACATAAGCGGCCGCCAGCACCGCCAGGCGCTCAGGCTTCTGCCGGGTCATGGCTTCACTGCGGCCCAGCAGCGCGAGGGCTTCCGGGCGTTGGCCACGGCGGGCGGTCTCGATGGCGATGTCGGTCTGCTTGTGCAGCGCGATATCGATACCCAGCTCGTTCATGTCAGCGGTACGTTGCCCCGCAGGGATACGCGCCAGGGTCTCTTCAGCCTTTTTCCACTCACCCAGCTCCGCCGACAGCAGCGTGCTGGTGTACAGCGCGTCCGGCTGGTTCGGCTGCTTGGCCAGCAAGCCGTCGATCAAGGCACGGGCGTTGCGAATCTGGCCGTCGCGCAGGTAAATGCGCGCCAGGGCGAAGCGTGTCCACGGGTTTTCCGGGTCGGCATCAAGGGCTTGTTTGTAGGCGGCTTGCGCGGCTTTCAAATCGCCCCGCTGCTCGGCCAGCTTGCCGACCTGGGTAGCGCGCAATGCGGTGATTTTCACACTCGGCGCGAACTTCGCGCGCTCGGCGGGCGACACCGAGTCGATCAGCTTCAAGGCTTCTTCCGGCTGCCCCGACTGGGACAGCACGTTGATCAAGCCGCTCAGCGCGTCCGGGTCGCCAGGATGACGGGCGAGCACTTTGCGGTAGCCGGCTTCAGCGGTGTCGAACTGATTGTCCTGGGCCTGGAAACCCGCCAGTGCCACGGCAGCGCCGGGCTGGCCAGGGTTCAAGCGTTCGGCCTGGGCCACCAGGTCGCGGGCCTGGCTGCCGCGCCCGCCACGCTGGGCGTCACGGGCCTGGTTGAGCAGGTTCCAGTAGCGCACATCATTGAGCGCCGACTGCCATGCCGCGCCACCCGGCAAACGGGTGGCCTGAACCAGGTAGCTTTCAGCCTCGCTGAAGCGCTGCTGCTGTTGACGCAGCACGCCCATGCCGCCGAGGGCATCGACGTCATTGGATTTTTCATTGAGGCGCGCCGCCAATAGCGGCTCGGCGGTTTTCAGGTCGCCATCATCCAGCGCCTTGAACGCCTTGGTCATCTGCGGATCACGCTGCCAACCGGCGCCGGTCTTGCCTTGGGCAATGCCCTTGTTCATCAGCGCACGGATTTCGCTGTCGTCCGGATGCGCAGCCAGAAACTGCTGGAACAACGGCACCTGGTCGCTCTTCGGCGGGCCGAGCCAGATCAGCGCAAAGCGCCAGGTTTCATCGGCGTTGCCGCCCACGTCGTTGTTCGGTGCCAGCTTGGCCAGGGCGCGGATGCCGTCGGCGCGGGTGGCCGGGTTACGCGCCAGATGCTTGGCCAGGAACAGCGCCACAATCGGGTCGTTCGGCCGCTCGCGGGACAAACGCTGCAAGCCGGCGATGGCCTCGTTCGTGCCCTTGGGCGTGAAGCCCAGGGTGTTGTAATACTCGCGGGCAAGCAGGCCCTGGGGCTGGCGCCCCTGAAAGATCTGGCGATACAGCGCCACCGCTTGTTCGCGCTCTTCTTCAGGCTCGCCGAGTTCACGGGCCTGTTCCAGCAACTTGGCGTTGGCCGGGATGTTGACGGTGATGTCCTGCTCCAGCAGCAAGGCCTGGCGCGGTACCGGGCTCAACGCCTGCAGGCGGGCCAGGTACTTTTGCGCTTCGGCCGGACGCTGTTGTTGCACCTGGATCAAGCCAATGCCGTACAGCGCATCCGGCTGTTCGGGGCTCAGGCGCAGCAGTTTCTGCCAGGTCTCGAGGGCGCGTTCCGGGTTCTTTTTCGACTGCCAGTAATAGCCCTGCTCGATCAGCAGGCTTTGCGGGTCAGTGGTTTCGGCAAAGCTGGCGCTGGAAGCCAGGGCCGCCAGAATCGCAATGGCTAGCGTGTGACGGCGCATGCAGACTCCCAGGATAATTTCACCGTGCCGTCTTGTTCGAAACGGTACTTTTGATCAGCGAAGCCCTGGCCGAACAGGCTGAGCATGTAGTCGTAGTAAATCGGCTGGGCGCTGTCCGGGGCCGAAGGCGCGAGCGCCTTGGCGAGGGCGTCGTCGACTTTCTGCTTTTGCAATTGCGCCAGGGCGGTTTCGCCCCGGGCCTGGAAGAAGGCCATGGTGGAGGCCGAGAACCCCGTCGGCGTGTAGCCGTTGTTTTTCTCGACTTCACCGGTCAGCACGTGGACTTTCTCCGGCGGCAAACCGCTGACCGACGCAGCAGTGGCACGGGAAATCCCGCCCAAGGCCTTGAGCATCGGCGCGGCCAGCGGGTCGCTCTTGGCGGTCATGCCGGCCCAGAGGTAAGTGCGGATCGCGTCGTAGCTGCCCAGGTCATCGGAAAACGGGTCGACGATAAACAGCCCGGTGTTCGCGCTGGTGGCGCGATAACCGACCCAGTTGGCCGCCAAGCCATGGGGATTGCTCGGCAGGTCGGCGAGCATCTTCGCGTTGCTCTCGGCCACTTCGTTCCAGCCGGCGTTCGGGCGCTCTTTTGCAAAGCGGCGCAGTTGCGGCAGTACTTGATAGCTGGGGTTGAAGCGCCACAGGCCACCCGCGTGTGCATAGCCTACCGGCCCCGGCAACAGCATCTTGCCCAGGCCCGGTACGCGCACGATCAGGTTGCGTTCAACGTTGGCCAACACCAGTTGCGCGTCGCTGCGGTACTGCGGTGCGTTCCACACGCGCGCGGCTTCAAGCAACGCATAGGCCATCCACAAATCGGCGTCGCTGGCGGAGTTGCTGTCGATCGCGCCCCACTTGCCATCGTCACGCTTGCCCCACAGCCAGGCCGGCAGGTTCTGGCCGATGTCGGCGCCCGCCATGTTGGACTTGGTCCAGGTCCAGAGCTTGTCGAAGGTCGCCCGGTCGTTGCCCACCAGGGCAAAGAACATCGCGTACGACTGCCCTTCCGAGCTGCTTTCCGTCGGCTTCATGGACGAGTTCAACACCCGGCCATCGTCCTGGATAAAGCGCTTGGCATAGTTCTGCCACAGCGGCCAATCGCAGGTCTGTGCCTGGGCGGCACCGGCAAGCAATGTGCTGCCAATCACCGCCAGGATCGCGCTACGCAAAGGGTTCATGCCAACCGCCGTTTTGCACGGGCACGCAGTGCCAGGTAGATCAGGCAGGTCAGCACCAGCAGCCCCAGGAAGGTAATCGCCAGCATCCAGCCCAGGTTCTGGGACAGCTGCCATTGCATGAATTTGAAGTAGTTCAGGTCGCCGACGTAGTACTGCTGGTCCGCGACCAACGAGCTGATCTGCGTGCCCTGCACCACCGCCAGGCTGCCCTGGATCGAGTCTTTGTAGTCGTCACCGCCAATCAGCGCCGAGGTCGCTTCAAGCAGGCCCTGAGGCTGGTTGCTGGCGATCAGCACCACGCTGCGCCCGGCCTTGAGCGGCGATTGGAAGCCGGCGAACCAGGTGCTGTTGCTCAGGCCGCTGAAGGTGATGCCGGCATTGGCCGTATGCTGGTTGGCCGCGGCGTCCGGGCTGATCCAGCTGCGCACATAACGTGGCAGGTCAGACAAAAGGAAGTGGTGCTGCAGGCCGTCACTGGTGGCTGGCAGGTATTGCTGCCATTGCTGCAGCAGCGGCTGGTTGCCGCCGGTGGCGAGCACCAGCAGGTCTTTGTCGGCAACGCTTTGCACGTCTTTGGCCTGCACCACTTTGACGGCGGTGGCCGGGTAGCCGGTGGACTCGCCGAAGCGGCCCATCACAGTCAGGTAGGCGCTCAATTCATCGGTGCCGACGTTGTCCGGCATCACCACCGCCGACTCCGAAAGGTCAGCCAGGCGGGTGAACGGGAAGCCGGAATCGTTGAACACGCCCAGGTTCGGCATGGCGATAAAGTGCTGGTAGCTGCTCAGGTCCAGGCTCGAGTCCGGGTCAATCGCACCGCGCATGTTGTCGACGATGATGTCCCGGCATTCGCCTTCCTTGATGTAGTCGTACATGAAGCGCAGTTGCAGCTTGGACTTGGGCGAAGCCGAGCTGATCGGCAACAGGGTCGTCACTTCACGGGGCAGGGTTTCGTCTTTCTTCAGCTGGTCCAGCAGGCTCTGCCCACCGCCCAGGTTGCTCACCGACGGCAACGCGACAGACTTCATGAACTGGTCGTTCAGGCCGATCAGCAAGGAGGAGTTGGTGGACACCTGCTGCGGCGTGTAGCGGTATTTGACGTTGAGCGGCACGCCCTCTTCACGCCAGTTGAACAGGTCGGGCGGCAGGCGCAGGTCGACGCTGATCGGGCCCGGGTTGTAGCCGGAGACGTTGAGTTTTTTCAGTTCTACCAGCTCGCCAAGGCGTACCGGACGGTTGCTGGGCAGCCAGTTCGGCGCGTCGTAAGGGCTGCGCGGGGCCAGGGTGTCGAGCCTGGTGATGACCACGCTGTTGCCGGTCAACACCGGGTTGCCCAGCACCACGGCGGTGGCGGCACGCTTGAGTTCGGCGCCATCACGGCCGGAGACGATCAGCAGCTTGCCATTCGGATCGTTGGGGTTGGTGATCAGGGTCAGGGTCGGCCCTTTAGGCTCAGGGACCGCCACACCGTGTACATCCACAGCCTGGGTACTTTGCACCAGCACGATGGCGTTGCCCTTGGCCGGAATCTCGCCAAGGGTCGTCGGGAACGTCGCACCCCGGTAGCTGGCCAAGCCGCCTACCCACGACGACAGCGCACCGGCAGCTTCCAGCGCGGCGTTGTCCGGCGCGCTGGCAAACACGAACGGCAGGCTGACCTGGCGCGCATCGCGCTTGTCGAAGAACGGCAGCGGCAGCACCGACAGGTCGTCTTTCAAGACGATCGGCTGCACCTGCACTTTCAGCTCACTGCTGTTGCTGATCTTGGCCCAAAGGCTGCTGTGCAGCGGGTCTTCACAGGACATGGTGTAGTGGCCGATGAACTGCAGGCTCAAGCGGTTGAATTCGGTGATCAGGTGCGCCGGAATCTGCACCAGTTTTTCCTGCTGGATGCCCGCGCCTTCCTTGGGCAGCGGCAGGCTGGCGGCGACTTCGTCGTTGACCAGCACGTTGATCTGCGACAGGTCCGCCAGCAGCGCCGGCGAGTAGCTGTACTTGAGCAGCAGTTGCGCGCCCTTCACCACTTCATCGGCACGGATGTCGAAGTTGACGCTGTCGGACGCTTCCACGCCTTGCAGGTTCATGGTGTCGCGACGGCCCAGTTGCTTGAGGGTCAGGCTGTAGCCCTCGTCAGTGCTCTGCACCGCAACAGCGGGTGCAGCGGCCTGTGCCTGCGAGCCCAGGCCCAGCAGCGAAGCGATCATCAACGCGAGCACGCCGCGCGACTGCGGGCGGGCAAATAGTGTGGAAGTCATGGCTTGTCCATCAGCGTATCGAGCGGTTGTGAGGGAGTGCGGCGCAGGGCCAGACGCAATTCATGCAGCGTGGCGCGACTCAGGGTAAACAGGCCGCCGATGCCGATGGCACCGACTTCACGCAGGGCTGACAACGGTGTATCGGGCTGGCCGGCGCCCCAACTCGCGGCCCAGGTGTCGGCGCGGGAAAACGTCAGGCGTACCAGTTCGCTTTGTTGGCGCAGGGACAGTGCATCGAATTGCGCGCCAATCTGCGCGCCCTTGCTGAACACCACCCGCGCCTGGAACAGGCTGTCTTGTCCGTTGCGCGACAGCACCAACTGCAACTGTTCGCCCCGGGCAATCTGGTGCCCGTCGGCGAGGATCAGGCCGAAGCCGTTCTGCGAGAAATCCTGGGTCGTGCCTTTGAGCACACGACCATCGGCGCAGATCACACTGACCGGCAATTTCGCGCTGACCCGCGGCTCGGAGCGCACTTGCCGCGCTTCGGAAGCCACCGCCACTGCAGCGCTGGTGATAATCAGGTTGTAGAGGGTCCAGGTCAGGTTGATCGCCACGGTGACCGCGGTGGACTCGTCGCCCCAGATCAACTGATAAAGACCGAAGCACAGCCCGACCAGGTTCACCGCCAGCAGTACCAAATACGGACGGGCGAGTTTCCAGTCGAAGAACTGCTTGTCGATGATCCCGCCCTTGTCGGTGACGTTGAAGCCGCCCGCCTTGGGGTTGACCAATGCAACCAATACCGGCGGCAGGATGTACCAGGCCAGTACGGTCTCGTAGACCTCGTTCCAGAACGAGTGGCGGAAGCGCCCCTGGATCCGCGAGTTGGTCAGGCTCGAATGCACGAGGTGGGGCAACACATAGGCGACAATCATCAGCGCCGAGGCGTGGAAAATCTGCGCGCCGAAAATCAGGTAGGCCAGTGGCGCGGTGAGGAACACCAACCGCGGCAAGCCATAGAAGAAGTGCAGCATGGCGTTGGCGTAGCAGATGCGCTGGCCCCACTTCAGGCCTTTGCCCAGCAGCGGATTGTCGGTGCGGAAAATCTGCGCCATGCCCCGCGCCCAACGGATGCGCTGGTTGATGTGGCGTGACAGGCTTTCGGTGGCCAGGCCCGCGGCTTGCGGGATCGCCAGGTAAGCGGTGTTGTAGCCCAGGCGGTTGAGCTTGAGCGCGGTGTGGGCGTCTTCGGTGACGGTCTCGACGGCCACGCCGCCGATTTCCAGCAAGGGCTTGCGGCGGATCACCGCACACGAGCCGCAGAAGAACGTCGCGTTCCACAGGTCGTTGCCGTCCTGCACCAGGCCGTAGAACAACTCGCCCTCATTGGGCACGGCGCGGAAGGTGTCGAGGTTCTTTTCAAACGGGTCGGGTGAAAAGAAGAAGTGCGGCGTTTGCAGCATCGCCAGCTTGGGGTCCTTGAGGAACCAGCCGAGGCTGACTTGCAGGAAGGAACGGGTCGGCACGTGGTCGGCGTCGAACAGCGCGATGTACTCGCCGTCGGTGACCTTCAACGCCTCATTGAGGTTGCCGGCCTTGGCGTGGAAATTGTTGTCGCGACGGATGTAGTTCACGCCGATCTTGCGGCAGAAATCGCGGAAGTCGTCGCGACGGCCATCGTCGAGCACGTGGACGCGCAACTTGTCCTTGGGCCAGTCCATTGCCTGGGCGGCGAAGATGGTCAGTTTGACGATGCTCAACGCCTCGTTGTAGGTCGGGATGAACACGTCGACCGTGGGCCACTCCGACGGCTCGGTCTTGAGCCACACCGGCTCGCGGCGCAGCGGCCAGGCGGTTTGCACGTAGCCGAAGATCAGCACCACCAGCGCGTACAGCTCGGCGAGCACCAGGCCGTAGCCGAACAGCATGTCGAGCCAGGTTTCAAAACCCAGGGTGGAAGTCAGCCGCCAGTACATGTAGCGCAGCGACGCCACCAGCGACAACACCACCAGCGCGAGGATCGCCATGCGCCCGGGAATCTTGCGCAGCACCAGCACCGCAAGGAAGCAAACGGCAGCAAACAGGCATTGGCTATAGAGGTCCAGCGGGGCGCTGACAATGCTCACCAACAGCAAGGTGCCGACCACACAACTGATCACCACCAGCACTTTGCGCAGCGTATCGGGCCAGCGATTGAAGCGCGAAATCGCGGCGTCCAGCCGCTGCTCGGCGCGCCCCGGAGTGTGGGGCGTAGAGGACGTAGTGTCGGTCATGGAAGGTCCGAATCGATTCGTTCGAGCAGCGTGCGGCACAGGGCATGAATGTCCTGGCAGCCGAGACTGTTGACGGTAGGGTCGAGGGGATCGCGGCCGCAGGCCTGGGCTTCGCTGAACACCGGGTCACGGTGGACCGTGCCGAGCAGTGCATCGCCGAGGCGGGCCTTGAACACTTCGGCCATGTCCAGGCTGAAGCGGTGGGCGCCGTCGAGTTGGTTGATCACGTAGTAACGCAGTGGCGGTTTTTCGCGCTCAAGGTACGGCGCCAGCACACTGTCCATCTGGGCCAGGGTGCTGAATGAGGAAACATCCGCCTGCACCGCCACCAACACCACGTCTGCCAGGGCCATGGCCTGGTGCAGGTACACCGTGTTGCCGGCAGGCACGTCGATCACCACCGTGTCCTGGCCATTCAACTGCAAGCCGGCCAGGTGCCGGGGCAGCCATTGGGCGTCTTCGCCGAGCCAGCGATTGAGGTTTTTTTGCTGGTCGTTGTTGGTCTCACCGAAGGCCACCAGGCGGCAACCGGCAAAGCCGCGCTCAGCCAGGCCTTCCCAGGACTCATTGCTCAAGCTCGTCGCGCCGATGCCGGGCAAATTCAGGCCCAGGCACAAGTGATGACGCAGGGCATTTTGCGGGTCCAGGTCCAGCGCCACGGCCGGGTGGCCTTGACGCTGCAAGCCGCTGGCAATGGCCGCGGTCAGCGTGCTGCGACCGACACCGCCCTTGAGCGAGACCACCACGATCACCTTGGGTGACGATTGATCCGAGTACACCTCACCGGTCGGCCCTTCGACCACTTCGGGAGGTTGCAGGTGATCGGCTTCGCCCTGGGTCAGCTCTTCGAGCAAGCGCAGCAATGGCGCCGACGGCGGCTCATCCAGCGCGACGGTGCAAGCGGTTTGGGCCGGGATGGGCACGGCGTCGAAAGGCTCGACCACCACGTCATCCTCAAGATAATCGTGGACGGCGTACATCTCCCGGTAGCCATTTGGATTGGCGCCCAGCTTATTGAATAGTTTTGAAATATCGTCTGCGCGACTCACCCACGGCCCTCCCCGGTTATTACGCTTTAAAGGCGTTAAAAAGGTCAGCCCGTTGGGCTGACCTTGGTTTTTCTAGTTATGTGTTGGCTGGCGGCATTCTGTGATATCAGATTGATGGTGTCAGTATTTTGATGCTTTGGGATTAATTATTTCCGACGAGCGGCTTAGTGCCGTATTTTTGACTTATTTGGCGAATTTTTATCAATTTCTTTCAGATCAGAAGCTTGCGGAGGCTTCTAACAATTTTTCTGGCCGCCTGGTCAGGAAAAATTGCTTAGCTGACGAATCAAATTACAACTTAGTCATTAACCGCCAACGTTCCGTAAACCGGGTTAAACGATTCCGCTATTTATATGACGTTTAATATTTCGAAACAGAATACGGTAAGACTCACCTTATTCAAGGGAAAAACGATGACCGTTATGTCGAAAACATCTAAGAGAAAGACCCTGAGGCACTAATACCTCTAATGGATATGTTTCTGTATCAAGTTGTATGCAATCCCCTTCTCAACACATGCCGAGGCAAAACGCCGGGGTGCATGACACAGGCCGGATACCTCCCGGGCGCTCAATAGGCTCCAACGCAACACACACCCTATTGAACCTCAGAGGACACCACCATGAACCGCAACACCCTCATCGCCAGCAGCCTGTTTGCCTTGCTCAACGTTGCCGCCTTTTCGGCCCAGGCCAGCCCCAAGCTGGATGTACAGCAAGTGCTGTCGACGGTGGACGATGGAGGCGCGGCGTGTGGCGTAGTGAATGCGCGGATGACCTACCTGGATTCCCACGGGCAGAAGCGGGTGTTTGAGTACAAGAAATTTGCCGATTCGTGTAACGAAGGCAGCTAAAAGCTGAACGACAAAACCTGTGGCAAGGGAGCTTGCTCCCGCTGGAGTGCGCAGCGCTCCCACTGTTTTGGGCCTGCTGCGCAGCCCAGCGGGAGCAAGCTCCCTCGCCACAAAACCTCATCTGAAGCTAAATGGCTTTAACCGCGTATACGGTGCTCGGTGAACTCATAATCCTCCTGGCAATCGCCAGTCGGGTCCGCCGCCACACCAGGTACCGTTCTCGGTTTGAATCGGCTGGGTTTGCTGCGCATCGCGGAAAACGTGATGGTGAAGCGGCCGTCGGGCTGGAGGTTGGTGTTCCAGGACAGGATTGGCACTTGCCGCTTTCTGCACGCAGGCCTTTCCAGTGATCCAGCGCATGGGATTGGCGGGGCTGGGGTGGCTGAAACGAGGCCGCGCAGAGAAAACCCGGTCGGTTGCAAAAATAGTCAGAATTCAGGGGTTTACAGATGCTTGCCAATCGCTATAATCGTCGCCCTAACACGCCGGTATAGCTCAGTTGGTAGAGCAACTGACTTGTAATCAGTAGGTCCCGGGTTCGACTCCTGGTGCCGGCACCATACAAAACGAAGCCCTCGCAGAAATGCGGGGGCTTTGTTGTTTCTGGATTGCTCTTACCACAGATCCTGATCTGGCAGCCTCTCTACTTTCCGCTGATCATCTACCTGCTCCCACGCCCCTCTGCAATCCTTTCGAAACCCCCACCTTCTGTAACGACGCTCGCATCGATCTTTGCATGCGAAATTTTGGGTTGAGACGGAACAGCGCCGAGCGATAAATAAATCCGTCCCCTTTACGCTCAATCCAGTGCGTGCTTCCGACGGTTTGCTGGGGATATTACCTACTTACATTTGTGCATTGGCAGAGGGCTGGCGGGGTAAAAAACCTTCAATACACTACCGTCCCAACGACATCGAAAAAGGAAGAATCGTTGTGAACCACTCCAAAGTCTGCACTTTGAAATTAAGGGAAGAATTCGAAGAATGCGGCCACAGCTTCGCGCTGCTGATCGACGTACTCACCGCTGACCTGTACCTGACGCCACGAGCAAAACTGGCGTTGCTGGAGTACGGCATGGCCCAGCTGAAACGCTTTGAACAAGCCGAAGAGCGACTGCATAACTACGTGGAGGCTGCCACGCCCAGTTGATCGAACAAATCCCGCTGCTGGTCCTTGGACAAACTGCGCAGGCGGTCGAACAACAACCGGTCGACCGCCTGGGCGGAAGGGCTCAGGGTGT
The DNA here is from genome assembly GCF_013385475.1 of Pseudomonas sp. G5001. Taxonomy (NCBI): domain Bacteria; kingdom Pseudomonadati; phylum Pseudomonadota; class Gammaproteobacteria; order Pseudomonadales; family Pseudomonadaceae; genus Pseudomonas; species Pseudomonas sp. G5001. Next base: position 93,263 of record NZ_JACAPZ010000036.1, on the reverse strand, counting down.
GGGAGAAGGTTAAGTTAGCTACCCATGTGTGGCCGCATTGCGCGGAGCTGCATTGGCAGTAGAGCCGAACAAACTCCAGCGATAGTTCTTCCCGAGAAGCAATACGCCCCTTCTCGCCACAACTTTGCAGTACACACGCATATCTATACCCATAGACACTAACTCCGCGCATATTACCACTTTTGATGGAGCCACCTATCGCCATAACTCTAGTAGCACATTCGTTTTCTGTTCAAGATGGTTGCATAGGGAGCCCCATTAACAATCTTAGGCAGAGGTCACCTCCATGTTTACAACGCGTCTATCCAGCCAAAATCGATGTCTTCTACAGGATCTATTCGTACGGTCTTGAATAGGGCATAGCCAAGGATTACAGCATCAGCATTGACGAGGGCTGCTGTACGAATAAAACTGGCAATAGCATTCATATGCGACCCCGATGTAACTACGTCATCTACTATAACCACAAAGTTTACATTTTCAACTTTATCCCTATACGACTCGAAAACGCCAAGAGTATCAAACTGCTCATCCATCTCTCTCTTCCCAGTCGAGAGATGTGACGGAACTTTTGGCCAATATCGCTCAAAGGCGTCATGAACCTGGAGGTTTATTTTGTGATCTCCAGCATTAATCCAATACTTCCACCAATCACACATAAGCGACATCGAGTGAGTCAGATTGCACTCCCGAGGCACAGAAGGAGGCACAGGGACCAACATCACATTTCCAGTAACGTTATTTAAACCACACCACTTAATAAAATCATTTTTGAAATGCCACGCCTTATCCCTAAATGGGCTAGCACTATACAGGCCGTTAGAACCATATAACGGAATACCGATTCTCGCGTTATGTTCAGCTGCACTTAAGTTCTTTGCTTGCTTGACTACCCATCGCAGGTCATTTGACGCCCACTTATCATTCTGATCTCGATAGTCATCTTTATTCTTAACATATTCTTTACCCAACCCAACTTGATTATCCGACAACTCCACCCGTATAAAATCCTCCGAAATCGGGCTTACAGTTAAGTAGTGACCAGGGAAATTATATAGGACAAATTGAAGTTCCCCATTCAGAAATCTAGCAATATATCCATTAAGGTCCTGCGCCGTATCCGCCCACTCTGTTGGATGAGAATAGCGGGCCATGTTGGCTTGTTTAGATCCCCAGCGAGCCAATATCGAAGGGGCACCAATATGGTGGGCATAATAAACATCTTTTGGGCTATCTCCGACGACCAAGAACTTCAAATCAGACACGTCAACACCGAATCGTCGTGCGATCGTATCTGATATAACGGCTTGATCAACAAGAGGCTTTGACTGACTCCCGAACACTAGCGATTCGTTAATTAGATATCCACCTTGGGCTAGTATTTGAAGACAGTAATCTTTAGGGGAGTCCGATACGACGGCAACACAGCAATTTTGGATTGCATGCAAGCTGTTGAAAAGAGCTACTAGAGCGGGCTCATAGAATGATACCTCAACAGTCCTCGCTTGCAGCGCCGCGACTATGTCATTTCTGCCGGTACTTGTACGAAGATAAGCATGGCAGGCTTCAGTTGAAGCCAATGTCTGATCCAAATCAAATATTATTACTCGCATCGAAATCTTCCCTGATCACTTTAAGTTTATGCTTGTATTTTTGAACCCACTCATACCCAGGTTCTTTTATATTGTTTTCCAAAATATAAAGCTGTTTGGATTGTTCAATACAAATTCTGATAGCGTACTGGGTGCCACTTTTATCACCCGCCCTAGCGACTACGACTCCCTCGCTCGCCAAAGAAACAGTGGTGCGATTCCTATTAGCGAAATACGATCCAAAAGATCCGATACCGATCGGGTACTCGGTAACCAAAAGATGATTGGCACCAATCTCTGCTTGAAGTGCCTTGTTCTCTTTTGGATAACTCACATCAAGGGGCGTTCCCAATACAGCAATAGTTCTACCCCCGAATTTAATTGCTGCACAGTGCCCTAACGTATCGGAGCCCAGAGCCAATCCACTAACGATTGCGTCACACCCAAAACTTATAAGCCTTTTGATGACGCGCTCACCATGTTCTATATGGCTTTTCTGATCAAGTTCGCGAGTCCCTACAAAAGCGATAGTTTTTTCGCAATTCAAAAGGCTTTGATCACCTTGTAGGTATATAATAGGAGGGGTGCCAGGAAAGGATCTGAGCTTAACAGGATAGTTCTCGTCAAGACACGTCACAGCAAAAAACTGTGTTTTATACCTACCTAGCCTATCACTTATCTTTTTAGCCAAGTCCTCCTCGACCGGAAACATCGAAAAGTATTCTTCATACAGTCGCTCAACAGAGTTAGCATCGATGATTTTTTTCTTCAAATCATCGTTAGCTTTGGCACTACCAATACCAACCTTCTTAGAGAGCACTAGAGCCGCGTGTATCCAAGCGATCCTTCTACTTCTATCGCTGATATCATCTAAATACAATTACGACCCTTCCTTCACGAAGACCTTCTCTTTGGGCATCAATCCATATGTTTACGAACGTAGCATCATTTTCGCATCGATGGAATCAAAACATGGCTTTTTGGCATCGTCGCGAAGACAAACGGTAATCTACTCGTCATACCAACGTGAATCAGCCTTCCACTACCCTGCTTGGTACAGCGTCAGTGTTACGCCTCAGAAAAGCAGATGGGCGTCAAAAAATTCATACTCAGGCCCATCGGCTGATTGATTTTGATTTGGCACGCTCACCTGCTTCATGAGTCGACTCACTCAATCGTGCATTTTTTCCCGACCATACCTAAAATCACTCATGGGTAATCGAGATCGGGATCAAGGCGTGGAAGTCCCTGAAAGCTAGGCAAGGAGTTCAGAGTCTCAACATTCAGTACGACCGCCTCACCTATACAACTAAGTTCCTGAAGCAGCGTGCGGCTCACGCCAACAATCAAGTCCTCGAATTGCTCCACCAATTGGGTGGCACGTAACCATAGCTGCTTTTCGATCTTCTCTAGCTCACTATCTATCGTTGGCTGGTCAACAGAATTGGGGAATCTGATGTTCCGAATAAGATGTATAGCCTCGCGCGCCTTAGCATGGTCTTGCCGGGCTGTGTCACCCCTGATAATACTGACCGCTGCTGCGTTGTCGACACCCTGTCCTGGCACATGACCCGCAGTCAATGTCTCTCCCAAGGCACCTGCATAAAGTATCAATACTCGACGTTCGAGATAATCAGAAACGTCGATTATTCGGATCATGGGTCGATCTAAATATATGGTAGCTGCACCATTAATGGCCCCGTTCTTATGGAGCTTGAGCATCACCGCTCCCGTCCTGAACCCCATCGCCCTAGCGATCACGTGGTGAGCCATCTCGTGTTGCGCTGTTGGACGAGCTCGATTTACATCGGACGAGTCCACTTTTCTCATTTTCATTTTTGATTTGCCAGCCTAATACAATTATTTTCTACGGGTGCTCACTGAAATGCATCAGCAGTCTTTGTTTTCTAGCGAGTAGCTAAAAGTCGTTAACTTTACGACCGATTATCATCAATCGGAATCATCCTACATGCCCTCCGAGTTGCAGCCCAGAGGCCCGCACGTTACCCTTTTGCCGTCGCTGCTCATCAGCGACCGGGCGTGGAATCCCGTGAAGAAGACGCAACAGCGTCATTAGCAAAAAGCAGGCGCTTTTTTTGTGCCTGCTCTTTGTGCTTTTTGGCGGCTGTGCGTGGGAGGCCTTGTGCCTGCCGAGTCGCTTCTTCTCGGATTCCAACCTGCGTACAGCTGCCACCCTCACGCTTGGAATCGTGAATGGCAGCTCTTTTTGGTGGTACCAAAGGAGCAAGCTTATGCCGTACGAGAAAACCTCAACCCCTACCGCTTGCATCACCCCGCATCGACCGATGTCGGGAGGTCAGCAATGAGCGACCCACACTCAGTAACCACCATCGGCGTCCAGACCTTCGCGGACTGCGGCGAAAGCAAACACGACATGAAAGTATTACGAGTCAATGCAGGGGTGCCGCTGCGAGAAGCGCTGGAACACGCCTCCCATTTGCTCTACTACGCCAAAGTTCTTTCGCTTGAAGCCGCCATGGATAAGGGCGGCGAGCACTATGCGTTCGCCTCGCATTATCTCGGCGAAATGGGTAAGGCAATCGTTGATGACATCAACCAGGCGCTATTGCCTGACGGACCTGACCCGCAGTAGATAGGCATCACCAGCGCTCGATAGCCTCTATCGTGCGCTGGCCTCTGAGATATCACGCCACTCAATCCGGCGCTCACTACGCAGACGTTCATTCACCTGCAAAAACAGCTGCCTGATAGGCCGTATTTCGTTGTTGGTATACACCCGGTCAATCTTCTCAATATCCCCAAACCCCGCCGCATTCTCAGGCATGCACCCCGCGAGCGCCGGATTCATCCGCCAGGCTGCAATTACGTCATTGCGCGTGATGTTCTTCACCCGCTCAAATTCGTCCTTGGTTGCTATATCCCCCACCGGAATGATCTGAATCGCCTTGTCACCGCCCCCCGGAATGTTGACGAACAGCGACCGAAAATTCCCCACACCCTTGCTCGCACCGATCTGGCTCTGCATCCGTTCTTCATCCTCTTCCGAGAGGTTCGGGTCGTTCGTGTAGAAGATGAACCCGGCATGGGCACCGTTGTTGTAATAACGGCGCCGGAACAGCGTGGCGGACTCGTTGAGCAACAGCGCGTGCATGCCGCCTAGGTAGTCGGGCACACCGTAAATGCTCTGCTCCACGTCGTAATCCATGACGTGTTCCACCTGGTCCTCGTCGAAGTGCAGGTGCTTGCCGCCGGGCAGCAGCATTACAAACCCGCCGCCAACCTTTCTGCGCATATTCAGCGCTGGCAGATGCTCCAGCTCCAGTACCTGGCCCAAGACGTTGGCCTTGCGCTGAAAATACCCCTCGCCGAACACCATAAAATCCAGCGCCGCCCGGCCCATGGTCTGCGCACTGCACCCCGCCGACGGTACGAAGTCACGCAGCAGCAGGTTGCGTTTGAAACGCGGGATGGTGCCGTGGTGGGCATTGGCGCGCAGCATCTTGGCCAGGCCGGTACGGGAGACGGGCGGTGTGTAGATTTGCCCGTCGTCGCTGGCGAACACGCCCAGGTACTCGCTCATGTTGCCGGTTAGCACCGACTCGGGCGCGCCGAAACTGAATGCCCGTACATTGCGCCGCGTGGGTGTTCCGGGAGCCGCTGGTGGGCTGTGTGGCTTGGGATCGTTCATGGCTGCCTTCGAGGGTAGACCAGCGGCTGCGCCGCTTCTTGTGGACGTTGAGGGGTTCGTGGGCCAGCGCGTGCATGACCGCCCAGGCGATGTCGGCATGGCCGGTGGCGTCGGTGCGGGATGCGCTGTAGGTGATCTGGCCGCTGGTGGTGGCGCCGCGCTTGATAGTCAGGAAGGCGGCAGCGATATCGTTCCAGCCGGCATCCCATTCGATGCGGCGGCCCTGGATCGTGTCCTGCGCCTTGAGCACCAGCGTGTTCTTGGTTTCCAGGCTGTAGTGAATCGGCGTGGCCCGCGGGAAGAAGTCGCGCACCAGGTCGAACACGCCGTACCCCACACCGGTGATATCGATCCCGATGTATTGCACGTTGAAGCGCTCGCACAGTTTCTTGACCTGGGCCGCCTGGAAGGTGAACGAGTGCCCGCGCCAGGAATGCTTTTCCAGGATCCTGAACTTTCCGCCTTGCTCCAGCGGCGGGGCCACCACCACACAGGTGGCATCGTCGCGGGTGCGGCTGGGGTCGTAGCCGATCCACACCGGGGAGTTGTCCCGATGTGGACACCGAAACGCTGCTGGCCAATGCAGCAGAAACCCTCTCGTCGGCTAACGAAATGGTTTCGAACCTGGCATTTGAGCTGGAAGGATCACAAAGGGCAGTGGCATTGGGAATTCAGCAATTGATCGAGTTGAGTTCACTGCTGGCAGATCGGGCATTGGAGCAGGTTGCCCCTACAACAGTCGGTTGACCGCATTACACGCCACCCAAAAAACGCCCCGAACCATCACGGTCCGGGGCGTTTTTCGTTCAACCGCGTCGCTTAGTGACCAGCACTCTGCCCACCGTCCACATGCAGAATTTCCCCAGTCACAAACCCAGCCGATTCCAGGTACACAATCGCCTGCGCAATATCCCGCGCTTCACCCATGTGCCCCACCGGATGCAGGCTGCCCAACGCCGCATGCGTCTCTTCACCGTGCATCGGCGTCTTGATAATCCCTGGGCTCACCGCGTTCACGCGAATGCCGCGCTTGGCGTATTCAATCGCCAGCGATTTGGTCGCCGAGTTCAGCCCGCCTTTGGTCAGCGATGCCAGCACCGACGGCACGCCATCAATCGCGTGGTCCACCAAACTGGTGGTGATGTTGACGATGTGCCCGGCGCCCTGTTTCAGCATCTCGGTAATCGCCAGTTGGGTGATGTAGAAGAACCCGTTCAGGTTCACCGCCAACACGTTTACGTAGTCTTCGTGGGTGTAGCTGGTGAACGGTTTGGCAACGAAGATCCCGGCGTTGTTGATCAGGCTGTCGATGCGGCCAAAACGCGCTACGCCTTCGCGGATGACGCGCTCGGCGGTGGCCGGGTCGGCGATGTCGCCGGCCACGGTGAGGATGTCCGGATCCGTCGACGGTTTGATCGAACGGGAGGTGGCAACCACGCGGTAATCCAGCTCGCGGTAAGCCTTCACTGCAGCAGCGCCCAGGCCTTGGGATGCACCGGTAATCACAACGACTTTTTTCGAATTGCTCATGATGAAACCTCTATAGGGAAAATGGGATGGTTCAAGCAGCCGCGGCGGACATTTCCCGCAGCATCTGTTCGTAGTAACTGACTGATTGCGACCCGGAGACCAGCTGGCGGCCATTGAGGACCATGGCCGGTACGGAGTTGATGCCGTGCTCGCGGTAGAACGCTTCCAGCTCGCGCACTTCATTGGCGTAGGCGGTAGAGCCCAGCACCCGTCGTGCGCCTTCAATATCCAGCCCGGCTTCGGCGGCCAGACCCGCCAGGGTTTCGTGATCGCTGACGTTCTGGCCATCGCTGAAATACCCGCGCAACAGCGCCTTTTTCAGCTCAAGCTGGCGCCCTTGCTGCAACGCCCAAAACAGCAACCGATGGGCGTCGAAGGTGTTGTAGAAGTGGCTGCGTTTTTCCAGGGCGAAGGTGAAGCCGATGGCCGCGCCGCGCTCCATCAGCATCCTTTTGCCGCTGGCAACTTCTTCAGCGCTGCGCCCGTATTTGCGCATCATGTGGGCAACGGCGTTTTCGCCTTCGGCCGGCATGTCAGGGTTGAGTTCGAAGGGTTTGAAGGTCAGTTCAACCTTCACTTCGCCCGCCAGGTTGTCGATGGCTTGTTCCAGGGCAGTGGCGCCCAGGGCGCACCATGGGCAGACCACGTCGGAGATGAAGTCGATGGTGACGGGCGTGCTCATGACGGATTTTCCGCGAGCTGTTTGCGGTACTGGGTGGTGGTGATGCCGGCGTAGCCCCAGTTATCGGTGTCGACTTCTTCGATGACGATGTGGGTCAGGTCGGGGCGTTTGTTGAGGACGCGTTCGAGGGTTTCGGTGATCTCGGCAATGACCTGGGCTTTCTGCTCCGAGGTAACGCCGTCGCGGGTGATACGTACGCTGACAAATGGCATGACAAGGCTCCAGTGACTTGCCCATCGACATGGTGGGCAGGCAGTGAGGCCAATTTAAGAGGTTGCCTGAGGTGGATAAAGGTGGGGCGGAGTACTTCATTAGTGATGCTATGTAATCAATCGAGACGTCCGGCGCTGCGTTTTTTTACTGCTCCCTGGAATAACCCCCCTCCCCGCGCGTCTTGCCTACATGCTTAAGGCAGGCTGCAAACGCCTTGAGTGCTGGCCGATAACCCCTCACTTACGGACGTGCCCCACATGCTTAAATCCACATTCAAAACCCTGTTGCTGCCTACACTGATGGCCGCCGCGATGCTCACCGGCCAGGCCTATGCCGCCACACCGGCGCTGTCGGACACCACCGTGGTGCTGGTACACGGCGCCTTTGCCGATGGCTCCAGCTGGAACAAGGTGATTCCGCTGTTGCAGGCCAAAGGCTTGAAGGTGGTGGCGGTGCAAAACCCGCTGACGTCCCTGGCCGATGATGTGGCCGCCGCCCAGCGGGTGATTGATGCCCAGAGTGGGCGGGTGGTTCTGGTGGGCCATTCGTGGGCCGGCAGTGTGATCACTCAGGGCGGCACCAGCGACAAGGTCAAGGCACTGGTTTATGTGGCCGCGTTCGCGCCGTCCGAGGGCCAGAGTTCTGCCGAGTCCGAGAAAGGCTACCCAACCCCGCCGGGTATCGAGACCATCAGTGCCGACGCTTCCGGCTACCTGTATTTGCCCGCCGCGTCCGTGGCGAAAAACTTCGCCCAGGACTTGCCTGCCGACCAGGCCAACCTGATTGCCGTGACCCAGGGACCGATTCTGGGCAAGGCGTTCGACGATAAAATCACGGTCGCCGCCTGGAAAACCAAACCCAACTATTACATCGTCGCCGCCAAGGACCGCATGATCGACCCGGGCCTGGAGCAGGCCTACGCGAAGAAAATCAATGCCACCACCACCGTGGTGCAAACCAGCCATGTGCCGATGCTGTCGCAGCCGCAAAAGGTCGCAGATGTGATCATCGCAGCCGCCAGCAAGCGCTGATCGCAGGCATAAAAAAACCCCGAACCAGTCGGGGTTTTTTATCGCCTTGAATCAGGCGCGACGCCGAATCAATTAGAAAACGTTGATTGGGTAGTCGGCGAACAGGCGGATCTCGTTACCACCCACGTTGTAGTTGCTGGCGTTGTTGGAAACGCGCAACCACGACGCACGGGCACGCAGGCTCAGGTCTTTGGCCGGGCCGCTCTGTACTACGTATTTGAACTGGTTGAAGATTTCACGCTCGGTGCCACTGCCACGGTTGGAACCGTCGTCAATGTTGGTGCCGCGCACGTAGGCGATGTTGTAGGTCAGGCCAGGCACGCCGAAGGCGCTGAAGTCCAGGCCGTAGCCTGCTTGCCAGGAGCGCTCGTCCTTGCCGTTGAAGTCAGACCAGTAGGAGTTGGCCAGCAGGATGGTGTTGCCACCGTCGCCGATGCCGCCAGCGTTGCGGTAGCCGCCGTACAGGTAACCGGTGTCACCGGTGCTGCGCTGGTGAGCCACGGTGAAGCTGTGCGGGCCAACGGCCCACGTGGCGCCCAGGCTCCAGATTTTGTTGTCGCGAGCGTCGGCGTCGCCTTGGTTTTCCAGGGCGAAGCTACGGTCGAGCTTGGTCTTGTAGCCGTTGAAGTCGAAGGTCAACGATTGCTTCTCTGGCAGGGCCAGCACGTAGTTGACGTTGACGTATTGCTTCTTCAGCACGTCCTGCATGTTGGAAGCGTAGAGCGCTGCCGACAGGCTTTCGGTGAATTTGTAGCTACCGCCGATGTAGTCGATGCTTTTCAGCGCGCCACTGTCGGAACCCTCGGCGCTCTTGCGAGCTTCCTTGGTGAAGTGACCAGCGTCCAGCTGCAGGCCGGCGATTTCCTTGGAGACGATCGAGGTACCGGTATAGGTTTCAGACAACAGGCGGGAGTTGTCGTATTCCAGGACCGGCACGGCTGGCATCTGATCACCGTACTTGATCACGGTGTTGGAGATGCGTGCCTTGACGGCAGCGCCGCCCTTGGCCAGGTCGTTGGCTGCTTCGCCGCTGTCGCCTTGCTTGAAGAAGTCGATACCGCCAGCGCCGCTGCGACCTTTACCACCATCCAGGCGAATGGCGTATTGGCCGATCACGTCCACACCCACACCGACGGTGCCTTGGGTGAAACCGGATTCGAACTTGCCGATGAAGCCCTGGCCCCATTCGGCTTTGTCTTGCTTGCCGTTTTTGTAGTCGCGGCTGATGTAAGCGTTGCGTGCCGCGATGTTCAGGTGGCTGTCTTCAACAAAACCCTTCGATTGGGATTGGTCGTCAGCCATTGCTTGCGTAGCGCTCAAAATCCCCAGAGCGATCAGCCCCATCCGTTGCTTCAACATTTTCTTATATTCCTTATTACTGGTTGAGTACGCGCTGTGACACCAGGCTCCGTGTTGCTTTTCTGGTGTCGACTTTCCCAGATAAAAAAAGGCCCGCGGACGACGTGAAATGCCGCGGGCCTTTTTTTATTGGGGAAGTCATGGCGGTTAGCCACAGGCGTTGGGGCGAATCCTATCCGCGCCCTTTACTGTGTGTCAATTTCGTGAATCTTCTGTATTTAGGCTAAAAAAGTCTAAGAAACATTAAATAGCCATCATTGCGCAAGGCTCTATCAAGCGCTTCCTGGATCTGCACACCCCTGCAGGCCACACATTGGTGCACTCGATTGGGTGGGTTGAATCGAAATTGCGACTCTTTGTCTCAGCCACTCAACGAAGGCTTCTGGCTTGCCCAACCAGGGGCTGATATCGAGCAATTGCAGCTGCCCATTCTGCTCCAGGGCCAGCGTGGGGAAGCCCTGGCCGCCGACTTTTGCCAGCCATTGGCGGCTGTCATTGATGTGCGCTTGAGTTGCTGCGCCAAGGATTTCACTGAAAGCGGCGGTGAAGGCTTGGGGATCCAAACCGATGGATTCGGCCAGGGTCAGCAGCACGTCCTTATCGGCAATTCGGCGACCTTCGACGTAGTGCGCCGTTTGCAGACGCGCCAATAATTCCAGCCCGCGACCGGCAATTTTTTCTGCCGCCAGCACGGCGCTGGTCGGCGGGGCTGAATCGAACACCGCACCGTGGTCCCGCAACAAACCTTCGAAATACGCCTCGCCAAACGGTTGCCCGGTGTACTCGGCGATGCGCCGGTCGTGGGGCATTACGTAGTCACGCAACTGCGGCGATACGGATTGGCGATTCGCGCCGGTCATCATGCCGCCGCCATGCAACTGGATCGGTAACACGCTCCGGGCGGCGCTCAGCAGCGGCTCGGCGCCGTAACACCAACCGCACAGCGGGTCGTAAATGTAGTGAAGTGTGGCTGCCGACATGACGGGCTCCGATGGATGTTGATGACCGGCAGATTAGTCTTACGCACAATTGGGAAAAACCCCGGATCGGCTTTCAGACTGTTTCGAGAATCGGTCGAATACCCTTGAAAAACATACGCCGTAACATTTTTCAGAAAGGTCCGCCCAGGAATAGATAACCTGCGCAAATAGTAAGCATTACCATTAACGCGCTTTTATTCTGCCAACCTTTTTGGATACACACCCCGATGCCTGCCCTTCGCCTGACGCCCATGACCCTTGGGCTCTCTGTCCTGCTGTCTGCCGGATTTACCTGCGCTGCCACTGTCCTGCCGGAAACCTCCGTGAGCGCCGAAGCTGACGAGGACGACCCGCGCGTCAAGGAGACCAGCACCGCCACCCGCACCGCCACACCCGTGCGTTATGTGCCCCAGGCCATCGACTCGGTAAAAACCGACAACCTGCGTTCCTACGGCACCAATGACCTGGGCCAGGCCTTGAGCGGTATACCCAACGTCAGCAGCGGCGCCGACACACGGTTCGACAGCCTGCGCATCCGCGGCTTCGACGCCAGCAACGACTTCTACCTGGACGGCGTTCGCGACGACAGCCAATACGTGCGCGACCTGCACAACATCGAACGCATCGAAGTACTCAAGGGCCCGGCAGCCGTGTTGTACGGACGCGGCGGCCAGGGCGGCATCGTCAACCGTGTGAGCAAGCTGCCCCAGGCCGGTCGCGCCTCCAGCATCGAGGCCCAGGGCGGCAGCAATGATTTGCGCAGCCTGTACGCCGACCTCAGCACCGACCCCACCGACACCATCAGCCTGCGCCTGAACATGGGCAACCAGGACAACAACAGTTTCCGCGACGGCGTCAGCGGCAATCGCCAACTGTTTGCGCCGTCCATGAGCTGGCAACTGAGCCCCGACCTGAACTGGCTGGTGCAGTACGAATACAGCCGCTACAACCGCACGCCGGACCGGGGCATTCCCGGGGTCAATGGGCGGCCGGCGGATGTCAGCCGCGGCACCACTTATGGTGACAAGCGCGATTACATCGACGACACGTCCCAATCCCTGCGTTCGCGGCTTGCCTATGAGCTGAACGACAGTTGGCAACTGCGCCATACGTTGGGCGTGTTCACCCTAGACAGCGACTTCGATAACACTTACGCCGTCAGCTACGACCCAAAAACCGGCAAGGTCGGGCGCCAACGCTGGCAGCAGGACTTGACCACGCGCAACATCCTCAACAACGTCGAACTGGAAGGCGGCTTCACCACCTTCGGCCTGGAGCATCGCTTGCTCACCGGAGTGGAATTGGGCAACCAGCGCCGTGACCCGAAACTCTATCGAGCGCCGCTCGCCGCTGTGCCGAGCGTGGATGTGTACAACCCCAACCCGGACCTGCGCCACTACGGTCGCCTGCCGGCATTCAGCAGCAGTCACACCGAAGCGCAAAGCCAGGGCGTGTATGTGCAGGACCAACTGCGCCTGAACGATCAATGGCAACTGCTCGCCGGCTTGCGCTATGACCGCTTTGATGTGGAGTCCACCAACAAGCTGACCAACGCCTCGGAACAGGTCGTGAGCCACAGCACCAGCCCGCGCGTGGGCCTGGTCTGGACGCCGCTGGAACACCATTCGTTCTATGCCTCGTGGAGCAAGACGTTCTCGCCGACCGGCGGCGGCCTGATCGGCATCACGCCCAATGCCACGGGCAACGCCAACGACCTGAGCCCGGAGCTGACCAAACAGAAGGAAATCGGGGTCAAGAGCGACTGGCTCGACGACCGCCTGAGCACCACCCTGGCGGTGTATGAACTGGAGCTCTACAACCGCCGCACCCGCGACCCGCTGGACCCGACCATCACCCTGCTCAGCGGCGAGCAGCGTTCCCGTGGCGTGGAGTTGACCGCTACCGGCAAGGTCGTCGGCAACTGGTACGTGCGCGGTGGCGTCGGCCTGCAGGACGCCACGGTGGTGAAAGACAACAATGGGTTTGAAGGCAAGCGCATCAGCGACGTGGCCAAGCGCAACGCGAGCCTGTTCGTCACCTGGAAACCGGAGATGGGCTGGTACGCGGAAACCGGGCTGACGCTGGTGGGTGAGCGCTATGCGGATAACGCCAACACGGTGGCGTTGCCGGGTTATGGGCGTTGGGACGCACTGGCCGGGTTTCGGCAGAAGGAATGGGATGTGCGGGCGGCGCTGAACAATATCAGCGACAAGACATACTACGCGTCAGCGACGAGTGCGGCGCAGATTCAGTTCGGCGACCCGCGCAGTCTGGTGGTGACCGGAACCTACAGTTTCTAACAGGCTTGCGTGGCGAGGGAGCTTGCTCCCGCTGGGGTGCGAAGCGCCCCCAAAATAGGCGACTGTGTTTTTTCAGATAGAACTCGATGATCTGTTTTGGGGCTGCTGCGCAGCCCAGCGGGAGCAAGCTCCCTCACCACAAGGTCCAGTGCAACATTGAAAACAACCGTCAGCCTTGCATCAATTCACACAACGCCTGCACCTCGTCCTCGCTGAACAGCCCCGCCGGGTACCGTTCGCTCATCACCCGGCGCGGGTCGGGCGTCCTGATCTGCCGCGAACCGTTTGCCTTCAACCAGAGCGCCAGCGCGTGGATCGCGTCACCGTTCACCCGCAAAGGGTGGAACGTGCGCGTGTACATCAGGTTGATATCGGCATTCATTTCAGCGCTCTCTCCGACGGCATGAGCGGCTAACTTACTCAAGGTTTATGACAGAACCGCTTAGTCATACACCGTGCTGTGTGTCGCAACAGCGATACAAGAGCTATGCCAATGTGCCCGGTTTGTCGGCACTTGCACACAAAAAAGCCCGCGAACCTGACGGGCCGCGGGCTTGCTGTAAGCGCGCAAAACATGGCGCACTCGATTGCCGTTAAACCCGGCACCAGGCTGTTACAAGTGCACTCAGTTTTTGTGCGGGGCCGGCTGTTGCTGGGTCAGACAGTGGATGTTGCCACCCCCCAGTAACAGTTCGCGGCCAGGCACCATCACCACTTCATGCTGCGGGAACAGGCTCTGCAGAATCTCCTTGGCGCGGCTGTCCAGCGGGTCGTCGAAGCTCGGCGCGATGATGCCCCCGTTGACGATCAGGAAGTTGACGTAGGAACCGGCCAACCGCACGGTGGGATTGCGCTCCTGGGTGCCGTCTACCGGGTCCACGCCTGCGCATTCTTCCTCGGTGGCGTACAGCGGCCCCGGGATCGGCATTTTATGCACTGTGAACGAGCGGCCCTGGGCGTCGGTGCTGCTTTGCAGTACGTCCATGGCGGCATGGCAGCGCGCATAGTTCGGGTCTTGCGGGTCGTCGGTCCAGGCCAGCAACACTTCGCCCGGGCGTACGTAGCAGCAGAAGTTATCCACATGCCCGTCGGTTTCGTCGTTGAACAGGCCATCCGGCAACCAGATGATCTTATCCACCGCCAGGTTGGCGCTGAGCACCGCTTCGATTTCCTCACGCTGCAGGTGCGGGTTGCGGTTGCGGTTAAGCAGGCATTCTTCAGTGGTGATCAGGGTGCCTTCGCCGTCGACGTGGATCGAACCGCCTTCCAGCACAAACCCTTCGGTGCGATAACGCGGGCTGCGCTCGATCTCGAGGATCTTGCCGCCCACCTGGGAGTCGCGGTTCCACGGCGAGTACAAGCCACCATCAAAACCGCCCCAGGCGTTGAAGTCCCAGTTCACACCGCGCACTTCACCGCTGTTGTTGATCACGAAGGTCGGCCCGGTATCGCGGACCCAGGCGTCGTCGCTGGACATTTCCACCAGGCGAATATTCGGCACGTCCAGGCGCGCCCGGGCGTTTTCGTACTGGCCGGCCGAGACCGCCACGGTCACCGGTTCAAAACGTGCAATGGCCTTGGCCACCGCCACATGGGCGGCCTGCGCCGGCTTGCCGCCCAGGCGCCAGTTGTCCGGGCGCTCGGGCCAGATCATCCAGGTCTGGGTCTGTGGCGCCCATTCGGCAGGCATGTAGAAGCCGTCGGCGCGGGGGGTGCTGTGCAAAGTGGTCATGGCGATTCAGGACTCCAGGGAACCGTCGAGGGTTTTAAGCGCACCATACAGGTTCGGACGGCGGTCGCGGAACGAACCCCAGGCGCTGCGAATGTGTTCAAGTTCATCGAGATCGAAGCGGTGCACCAGGATGCCTTCTTCGGTTTCGTTGAGTTCTTCTACTTTCTCGCCGAACTGATTGGCAATGAAGGACGAGCCGTAGAAGGTGATGTCGTAGCCGTCTTGCTCCTCGTTACCGATGCGGTTGCTGGCGATCAGCGGCATCAGGTTGGCGCCGGCATGGCCTTGCTGTACCCGCTGCCAGTGGTCACGGGACGAAATTGTCTTGTCGTGGGGCTCGCTGCCGATGGCGGTCGGGTAGAACAGGATTTGCGCGCCTTGCAGCGCCATGCTGCGGGCGGCTTCCGGGAACCACTGGTCCCAGCAGATGCCCACGCCGATCTTCGCATAGCGGGTGTTCCACACCTTGAAGCCGGTGTCGCCGGGGTTGAAGTAATACTTTTCATGGTAGCCCGGGCCGTCCGGGATGTGGCTTTTCCGATAAATCCCGAGGTTGGAGCCGTCAGCGTCGATGATCGCAATGCTGTTGAAACGCGCGCGGCCGGCCAGTTCATAGAAACTGATGGGCAACACCACCTGCAGTTCCCGGGCGACCTTCTGGAAGTGCTTGATCGCGACGTTATCTTCAACCGTGGTCGCCAGTTGCAGGTAGTCCGGGTTCGGCTTCTGGCAGAAGTACGGGGCCTCGAACAGTTCCTGGATCAGGATGATCTGCGCGCCCTTGGCGGCGGCCTCACGCACCAGCCTTTCAGCGGTTTCGAGATTGGCATCAAGGTCCCAGGAACAAGCCATCTGGGTCGCGGCAACGGTAACGATACGGCTCATGAATCATCTCCTCGGCGGCGGGCAAGTGGACGCCTTTATAGCGGATAAAAATCGGCTTTTGAAGCTAATAAATATCCACTCATCGAAAAATGATCAAATTTTACCGATAACAATCGAGTTTATTGTTACAAGCCTTCCTCCAGAACCTTCGCCAGCATGTCGACGAAGAAATCCACACTGTGCCGTGAGGTGACCATCGGCGGCTTGATCTTGAGGATGTTCAGGTAGTCGCCGGTGGGCTGCATGAAGATCCCCAGTTCCCGCAGCCGGTCACACAGCAGCGCAGTCTCTTCGGTGGCCGGTTCCAGGGTCTGTCGATCGCGGACCAATTCCAGCCCCAGGTAAAACCCGGAACCATGCACAGCGCCCACCAATGGATACTGCCCGACCAGCGCCTCCAACCGCGCCTTGAAGTGTCCGCCTACCTCCTGGGCGTTTTCCCACAGCTTTTCTTCCTCCATCACATCCAGCACCGCCATGCCGATCCGGCAACTCACCGGGCTGCCTCCCGATGAGGAGAAGAAGTAACCCTCGGCCTCCAGCGCCTCGGCGATTTCCCGGCGGGTGATCACCGCGCCCAACGGCTGGCCATTGCCCATGCCCTTGGCCATGGTGATGATGTCCGGCACCACGCCCTGCTCTTCAAAGCCCCAGAAGAAATGCCCCATGCGGCCGTAGCCCACCTGCACTTCGTCGGCGATGCACACGCCGCCCTGCTCACGAACCAGCGCGTACACCTGCTGCAAATATCCCGGCGGCAAAGAAATCCCGCCAGCATTGCCGTACACCGGCTCGCAAATGAAACCCGCCAGCTGGCGATTCTGCGCGGCGATTTTCGCCAGGTTGTGTTCCACGCTGCGTACGTAGTCGGGGGCGCTGTCCTGCCCGCGAAACTCGCCGCGATAGGTATTCGGCGCGGTCACCGGGTGCACCCAGTCCGGGCGGCTGCTCAAGGCTTGGGGGTTGTCGGCAATCGAGGTCGACACCGCATCCGCCGCCACCGACCAGCCGTGGTACGCCTCCAGCACGCTGAGCATGTCGCGCCCACCGCTGTAGGCCCAGGCCAGGCGAATCGCCAGGTCGTTGGCCTCGGTGCCGCTGTTGACCAGAAACACCCGGTCCATGGAGTCCGGCGCCAGCGCCAGCAAACGCTCGGAGAATTCGGCAATCGCCGCATAGTGGAAGCGCGAGTTGGTGTTGAGCAGCGACCATTGCCGCGCCGCCACCTCGGCCATGCGCGGGTGACCGTGGCCGAGGACGGCGACGTTGTTGAGCATGTCGAGGTAGGAACGGCCCTGCATGTCGATCAAATGGTTGCGCCAGCCGCGCTCGATGCGCGGCGGGTCGACGTAATAGTGCTTCTGCGAGCGGGCGAAACTGGCGTCCCGACGCGCCAGCAGGGCTTCGGGGTCCAGCTCCGGCTCGGCGTCGCAGGCCAGCCCCAGCAAGGTAGCCGGGGATGGGCAGAGCGTTTGCCATGCCGCCGCCCGGGAAGGCGAGCAGAACAGCGGCGGCTCAAGCTCGGCGCGGCACAGTTGTACTGTCAGCGGCGCGACCACGTCGCCGATTACCTGGCCTTTTACCACTGCGGCGCCGTGCTTCAACAAGGCGTTCACGCCCCACAACCGAACACTCAACTGGGCGCTATGCAGGCTCAGCAGGCCGTCGGCGCCATGGCGCAAGGTGCCGGCGAACGGTGCTTCCACCGTGGCGCCCAAGGGCATGTGCAGTTCTACGTGAAGCGCGAAGGTGTCGGGCTCGACGGCACTGTCGGGTTGGGTGCGGGACAGACGGTATTGACCATAACGACTGGCTGCCAGGCCATGGACCACGGCCGCTTGTTCCAGCAATCGGCGATCAATGCCCTCCTGCTCCCAGTTACCGGCCTCGAAATGCGGGCTGAGCACGCCCAGATCGATCAACGCGAATTCACGCCCAACGAGCCCCGGCAACAAAGGCGCGAAGCCTTCACCGACAATCGGCGGCAATTCGGCACCGACGCAGTTCAGGATCGCCGCCTCCATCAATTCAAAGGGCACCGAGGTGGCTACGTGGAAAATTTCCCACTCATGCTCGGCATTCTTCAACAGGTACGCGTTATCCGGGTCCAGGCGTTGCTGCTGTTCACTGCTCAGCACCAACACCGCGGCCCGCGCGACGATCAGCGGCCATAGCACCTGCAACTCTTCGCGCTGCAACGGCGTGATCCGGTGGCACGCCTGGATCGCCGGCAGGATCGCGAACGGATCACCCTCGGCATGATGCAGCAACGCCGCGCAGGTCACAGACAGGTCGGCAATGCGCCAGGTGCGCACCAGGTCGCCAAAATCAATCACCCCCTCAATCTGCCAATGCCGCTGGGCATCGCGCTGCCAGACCACGTTGTCATCGGTGATGTCCATGTGCACGGCTTGCCAGGGCAGGCGGTCGGCCAACGGCCGCAGACGCTGCCCGACCTGCTCCACCACGCGCTCCAGCCCGGCCCGGTGCGGGAGGTTTTCGAGGGTCGACAGCAAATGAGTGATCAGCTCAAGGGCATGGCGTGGGTCCCATTGCAGGGTACGTTCCAGGCCCGGATGCTCGAAGTCGGCCAGCGCCTGGCTCATCCGCCCGCAGAGTTCGCCGAAGCCTGCGATCACCTCGCGCCCCAGATGGGGCAGATGGGTCAGCGGCTGGCCGTCGATGTAGTCCAGCAACCGCAGGTGCACGGTTTGCCCGGCGACGGTCTCGGTCAGCAGTTCTTCGCCAGCAAGCGACGAGATCACCTTGGGCACCCGTACATCCGAATGTTCCTGCAGATGCTTGAGGGCTGCGTGCTGGGCCTGCAACTCGACGGCGGCGTAGTCGCCCCGGCAGATTTTCAGCACAAAGCGGCCACGCTCGCTGTCGATACGGTAGTTGAGGTCTTGCTGGCTGCCGAGGGACTGCAACGCCCCACCCAGGCCGTAATGCTGCTCAAGTAGCTGCGTAGCAGGCACAGGCCCGACTTGCGGGCATGGCAGGCTGGCGCGATGAATCAACGTGGCGAGCAACATGTGAAGACCCCTGGCTTTTTTATCAGGCGCTTATATCGCCATTGTTGACGGGGGTTACGCAACCCCCAGTCCCGCGCAGTGCCGTCAATCTGACTGTGGCCCCTTGCACCACCTGGCTCCACAACTCAAGCTATGCTCCATTCGCTTAATGTCTGTCTAAGGAAAAGGGCCTCCGACATGCGCATTCTCATCACCGGCGGCGCCGGATTCATCGGCTCCGCTCTGATCCGGCACTTGATTCAACACACCGGGCACGAAGTGCTCAACCTGGACAAATTGACCTACGCCGGCAATCTTGAGTCGCTGGCCAGCATCGCGAGCAACAGCCGCTACGAGTTCGTCCAGGCCGATATCATCGATCAGGCCACCGTCAGCGCCGTACTGGCGCGCTTTGAGCCCCACGCGATCATGCACCTGGCGGCCGAGTCTCATGTGGACCGTTCCATCGACGGCCCGTCGGATTTTATCCAGACCAATATCGTCGGTACCTACAGCCTGCTGGAGGCCGCACGCGGTTATTGGCAGAAGCTGGAAGAACCGGCCAAGAGTGCCTTCCGCTTCCACCACATCTCCACCGATGAAGTGTATGGCGACCTGCACGGCGTCGATGACCTGTTCACCGAAATCACGCCCTACGCCCCAAGCTCGCCGTACTCGGCCAGCAAGGCCGCGTCCGATCACCTGGTACGCGCCTGGCAGCGCACTTACGGCCTGCCGGTGCTGTTGACCAATTGCTCGAACAACTACGGGCCGTTCCACTTTCCCGAGAAGCTGATTCCGCTGGTGATCCTCAACGCCCTCGCAGGTAAACCATTGCCGGTGTACGGCGACGGCCTGCAAGTGCGCGACTGGCTGTTCGTCGAAGACCACGCCCGCGCGCTGTTCAAAGTGGTGACTGAAGGTGTGGTAGGCGAGACCTACAACATCGGCGGCCATAACGAGCAGAAGAATATCGACGTAGTGCGCAGCATCTGCGGCCTGCTGGAAGAACTGGCACCACAACGCCCGGCGGGCGTGGAGAAATTCACTGACCTGATCACTTTCGTCAAGGATCGCCCGGGCCACGACCAGCGCTATGCGATCGACGCCAGCAAGATCGAACGCGAGCTGGGCTGGGTTCCGCAGGAAACCTTTGAAACCGGCCTGCGCAAAACCGTGCAGTGGTACCTCGATAACCTGGAATGGTGCCGCAGGGTCCAGGACGGCAGTTATCAAGGCGAACGACTGGGCAACACCGACTTTAAGGATCTGATCGCATGATGAAGGGAATCGTACTGGCCGGTGGCTCCGGCACGCGTTTGCACCCCATTACCCTGGGCGTTTCCAAGCAACTGTTGCCGGTGTATGACAAGCCGATGATCTACTACCCGATCTCGGTGCTGATGCTGGCCGGGATCAAGGAAATCCTGGTGATCTCCACCCCGGTAGACCTGCCGCAATACCGCAACCTGTTGGGCGATGGCAGCCAGTTTGGCGTGCGGTTCACTTATGCGGAGCAGCCGTCCCCTGACGGCCTGGCCCAGGCGTTCTTGATTGGCGAAGAGTTTATCGGCGATGACCCGGTATGCCTGATCCTGGGCGACAACATCTTCCACGGCCAGCACTTCGGCGAACAACTGCGCACTGCTGCCGAACGCCCATCTGGCGCCACGGTATTCGGTTACTGGGTCAAGGACCCGGAGCGTTTCGGCGTGATCGACTTCGACAGCCAGGGCCGCGCGCTGTCCATCGAGGAAAAACCAGCCAAGCCAAAGTCGAGCTACGCGGTGACCGGCCTGTATTTCTACGACAACGACGTGATCAGGATCGCCAAGGCGGTCAAGCCATCGCCGCGCGGCGAATTGGAAATCACCGACGTCAACAACGCCTACCTCAAGCGTGGCGACCTGCACGTGGAGCGCTTCGGCCGTGGTTTCGCCTGGCTCGACACCGGCACCCACGACAGCCTGCTGGAGGCCTCGACGTATGTGCAGACCATCGAGCACCGCCAGGGTTTGAAAGTGGCGTGCCTGGAAGAAATCGCCTACGAGAACGGCTGGATCGACCGTGACCACTTGCTGGAGCGGGCCAAGTACTTCGGCAAGACCGGCTACGGCCAATACCTGTATTCACTGGCCGGGGAGCAAAAATGAAGGTCACCGACACGGCGTTGCCGGGCGTATTGATCATCGAACCGAAAGTGTTCGGTGACGAGCGCGGCTTTTTCTACGAAAGCTTCAACGCCCGCGCCTTCGAAGAGGCCACCGGGCTCAAGCGTGATTTCGTGCAGGACAACCACTCGCGCTCGCAAAAAGGCGTGCTGCGCGGCCTGCATTACCAGCTCGAACATACCCAGGGCAAACTGGTGCGCGTCATCGCCGGCGAAGTGCTGGATGTGGCCGTCGACATCCGCCGCAGCTCGCCCAACTTCGGGCAATGGGTGGGCGTGCGGCTTAGCGCCGATAACCATCGCCAGTTGTGGGTACCGGAAGGTTTCGCCCACGGCTTTGTGGTGCTGAGCGACTACGCCGAGTTCCTCTACAAGACCACCGATTACTACCAGCCGAGCGCCGAGCGTTGCATCCTCTGGAACGACCCGACGCTGGCCATCGACTGGGAACTGACGGAGACGCCGCAACTGTCTGCCAAGGACCAGGCCGGGAAAAGCCTGCAAGAGGCCGACCTGTTCCCATGAAAATCCTTATCAGCGGCCAACATGGCCAAGTCTCCCGGGAGTTGCAACAGCGCCTCCGGGGCCTGGGCGAGTTGATCGTGCTGGGCCGCGATCAACTGGACCTGGCGCATCCCGAGCAGGTCCGCGACCAAGTACGCGCCCATCGCCCGGGCCTGATCATCAACGCAGCCGCCCATACGGCCGTCGATCAAGCCGAGAGCGAGCCGGACGTGGCCTTCGCCATCAACGCCACCGCGCCCGGGATTTTTGCCGAGGAAGCCAAGGCACTGGGCATTCCGCTGATTCACTATTCCACCGACTACGTGTTCGACGGCAGCAAGGCCGCGCCCTACAACGAGGACGACGCAACCAACCCGCTGGGCGTCTATGGCGCAAGCAAGCTGGCGGGCGAACAGGCGATCGCGGCCGTCGGTGGTGAACACTTGATCCTGCGCACCAGCTGGGTCTACTCGACCCACGGCAAGAACTTCCTGCTGACCATGCAACGCCTGCTGCAGGAAAAACCGCAGATGCGCATCGTCGCCGACCAGATCGGCGCGCCGACCTGGGCCGGGACCATCGCCAACAGCACCCGTACACTGATCGAGCGCTGGCAGGCGGGCCAGGCCGGGGATTGGGGTGTCTACCACCTGACGGCCCAGGGCGAGACCTCGTGGTTCGGCTTTGCCCAGGCCATCGGCGAGCAACTACGGGCCAACGGTCGTGCCTGCGCCGAGCTGGAAGCGATTCCCTCCAGCGCCTATCCAACGCCGGCCAGGCGCCCGCTGAACTCGCGCCTCGATTGCAGCCGCCTGCAACAGCAATGGCATGTCTCGCAACCGCAGTGGCATGACGCATTGCGCGAGTGTCTTGCCGAGCAGCACTAGGCATAATGCGCCTGTACCCACAGGCGCATGACTCCCATGACTCCACCCCTTCCGCGAAGACCCCGCTGGCGCAGCCTGGCATTGCTGGCGCTATGCCTGGCACCGCTGTTGTGGCCGCTGGAGCACTTGGCCGAGCGTTATTACCGCAACGAACTGGCCGGCCAGAACCGCCAGACGCTGGACCTGTACGTCGCCAACCTGCTGGGCACCCTGCATCGCTACGAAGTGTTGCCGCAAATCCTCGGTGACCTGCCGGCCCTGCGCACCGCCATCGACGCGCCTCACGTCAGCACCAACCTGGTCAACGCCAACCACCTGCTCAAGGACGTCGCCGCCCAGGCCGGGGTGGAAGTGATGTACCTGATGGACACCACCGGCAAGACCCTCGCCGCGTCCAACTGGGACAAGCAGGACAGCTTCGTCGGGCGTAATTTTTCCTTTCGCCCCTACTTCAGCGAAGCCATGGCCGGGCGCCTCGGGCGCTTCTTCGGCCTGGGCACCACCTCGGCCAAACGCGGTTACTTCTTCGCCGCCGCTGTGCGAGATGGTGACAAGATCATCGGCGTGCTGGTGGTGAAGGTCGACCTGGACCACACCGAAAGCCTGTGGGGCAACACCCCCGAACAACTGCTGGTCACCGACCACAACGGCGTGGTGATCCTGACCTCGCGCCCGCAATGGCGCTTCCGTGCCACCCGGCCGCTAACGGATGAAGAACGCCGCGCCATCATCGCCATCCAGCCCTATCCGACCCGCGACCCGCAGCCGCTGAGCCTCAGCCCGACGGCGTGGGTGCGCCAATCCACCGACATCGCCGAAACCGGCTGGAAAGTCGAGATTCTCGCGCCGCGCACCTTGATCAGCCGCCCGGTGCGCACCGTGGTCGCGGTGGGTGGCGCCGCCTTGCTGGTGCTGATGCTGTTGCTCGGCCTGATGATGCAGCGCCGTCGTCACTACCTGGAGCGCATCGCCTTCGAAGCCAAGGCCCGTCGCGAACTGGAGATGCGCGTGATCGAGCGGACCAGCGACCTGGAAGGCCTCAACCGGCGCCTGAAACAGGAAGTGCTGGAACGTGAACATGCCCAGCAGGAACTGGTGCGCGCCCAGGACGACCTGGTGCAGGCAGGCAAACTTTCCGCGCTGGGCACCATGTCGGCCAGCATCAGCCACGAGCTCAACCAACCGTTGGCGGCGATTCGCAGCTACGCGGAAAACGCCGGGATTTTGCTCGACCATGAGCGCACCGACGACGCCCGTGGCAACCTCAAGCTGATCAGCGAGTTGACCGGGCGCATGGCTTCGATCATCGCCCACTTGCGCGCCTTCGCCCGGCGCGACCGGCATGCGCCGGAAAGCGTGGCCCTGCAACCGGCCCTGGACGATGCCCTGGCGCTGCTGGCCAAGCGGCGGCGGGCAATGGAAGTGGAACTGATCCGCGACCTGCCCGAGGCCACCTTGTGGGTGGCGGCCGGCGAAACCCGCCTGCGCCAGGTGCTGGGCAACCTGTTGGCCAACGCTCTGGACGCCCTGACCGAAAAAGGCCCGCCGCGCAAACTCTGGCTGAGTGCCCAAACCACCGAACAGGGCGTCAACCTGTACATTCGCGACAACGGCCCGGGTTTCTGCATGGAAGCCCTGGGCCGCGCCAGCGAGCCCTTCTACACCACCAAGACCCGCACCCAGGGCCTGGGGTTGGGCCTGGCGATCTGCGACACCCTGATGCGCGCCTTTGGCGGTGAACTGTTGTTCGCCAACCACAAGGAAGGCGGCGCACTGTTAACCTTGAAACTGCGCGCCGGAGCACCGGGTGTCAGTCTGCAACCGTCCGAGGACCGCAGTGTATGAGTATCGATAACCAGATTCAGGTGGTGTTGATCGACGATGATCCACACCTGCGTCAGGCCCTCTGCCAGACCCTGGACCTGGCCGGGCTGAAAGTCCTGACCCTCGGCGAAGCCCAGGGCCTGACCGCGCGCCTGTCCCGGGATTGGCCGGGGGTTGTGGTGAGCGACATCCGCATGCCCGGCATGGACGGCCTGGAACTGTTGAAGGAACTCCACGCCCAGGACCCGGAGCTGCCGGTACTGCTGATCACCGGCCACGGCGACGTGCCACTGGCGGTGCAGGCGATGCGCACCGGCGCCTATGACTTCCTGGAAAAACCCTTCGCCAGCGACGCCCTGCTCGACAGCGTGCGCCGCGCCCTGGCCCTGCGCCGCCTGGTGCTGGACAACCGCAGCCTGCGCCTGGCCCTGAGCGACCGTCAGCAATTGAGTACACGCCTGGTGGGCCACTCCCCGCAAATGCTGCGCCTGCGCGAGCAGATTGGCGCGCTGGCGGCGACCAAGGCTGATGTGCTGATCCTCGGTGAAACCGGTGCCGGCAAGGAAGTGGTAGCGCGTGCGCTGCACGATCTGTCGAACCGCCGCAGCGGCCCGTTTGTGGCGATCAACGCCGGCGCCCTGGCCGAGTCGGTGGTGGAAAGCGAGTTGTTCGGCCATGAGCCAGGGGCCTTTACCGGCGCCCAGAAGCGGCGCATCGGCAAATTCGAATTCGCCAACGGCGGCACGCTGTTTCTCGACGAAATCGAAAGCATGAGCCTGGATGTGCAGGTCAAGCTGCTGCGGCTGTTGCAGGAGCGTGTGGTGGAGCGTCTGGGGGGCAACCAACTGATCCCGCTGGATATCCGCATCATCGCCGCCACCAAGGAAGACCTGCGCCAGTCCGCCGACCAGGGGCGCTTCCGGGCGGACTTGTATTACCGCCTCAACGTTGCGCCGCTGCGCATTCCACCGCTGCGCGAACGGGGTGAGGATGCGCTGATGCTGTTCCAGCACTTTGCCGACGAAGCCAGCACGCGCCACGGGCTACCGATGAAAGAGCTGCAACCGGGCCAGCGCGCCCTGTTGTTGCGTCACAGCTGGCCGGGCAATGTGCGCGAGCTGCAAAACGCCGCCGAGCGTTTCGCCCTGGGCCTCGAACTGGCGCTGGACAGCACCCCCGACAGCACTTCGCCTGGCATCCTCACCAGCACGCCCGGCGGCTTGAGCGAACAGGTCGAACAGTTTGAAAAAAGCCTGATCGCCGCCGAACTGGCGCGCACCCACAATTCCATGCGCAGCCTCGCCGAGGCATTGGGCGTGCCGCGTAAAACCCTGCACGACAAACTGCGCAAGCACGGGCTGAACTTCGCCGACAGCGGCAACAGTCACGCCGACGACGAATGACCCTTTTCCCCCTGCCACGAGGCCACCATGAGTCGCGATAGCCGTTACCTGGAATCGATCCTTCACCACGACATTCCCCTGACCCGGGAAATGGGCCTCAAGGTTATCGACTGGCAGGACCGGCAGCTGCAACTGCGCTTGCCGCTCGACGCCAACATCAACCACAAGAGCACCATGTTTGGCGGCAGCCTGTATTGCGGCGCCGTGCTGGCAGGTTGGGGCTGGCTGCATTTGCAGTTGCGCGAGGAAGGGATTGAAGACGGGCATATCGTGATTCAGGAAGGGCAGATCAGTTATCCGCTGCCGGTGACCACCGATGCGACGGCGATTTGCCAGGCACCTGATGACAAGGTGTGGAAGCGATTCGTCGCCACCTACAAGCGTTATGGCCGGGCGCGCTTGGCGCTGGAGACATGGATCGTTAACGAGGGCAGTGAAGAGCGGGCCGTGGCCTTTACCGGGCAGTACGTCCTGCACACATAACAAATGTGGGAGCGGGCTTGCTCGCGAAAGCGGCGGATCAGCCAATACATCTGGTGACTGACACACTGCCTTCGCGAGCAAGCCCGCTCCCACATTTTTGATCGGCGCTGTGCTTAAGACCGGGCCAGGGTCAGCAACCGCTCACGCCACTCCGCTTTAGCCGGCAATGCCAGGAAGAACGGGTTCAACAACGACGCCCGCGCCGGGTAACTGAACGGCTGCCCATCCAGCTCCAGCACTTCCCCACCCGCACCTTCCAGCACCCCTTGCGCGGCCGCGGTGTCCCACTGCGAGGTGGGCGCCAGGCGCGGGTAGCAATCGGCGCTGCCCTCAGCCAACAGGCAAAACTTCAAAGAACTGCCGATATTGGCCAGCTTCAACTCGCCCAATCCGGCACTCAAGCCAGCGAGCAAGCGATCCTGTTCAGGGCTCGTATGGCGACGACTGGCAACCACGGTAAATGCTTCACCGCTCGCCGGGGTCTGGCGCACCTGGATTTGCTTGGGCGCAGCACCTACATCGGAACGCCAGGCACCCAGCCCGGCACCCCCGAAGTAGCACCGACCGCTGGTAGGCATCGACACCACACCGAACACCACGCGACCTTTTTCGATCAGCGCGATGTTGACGGTGAACTCCTCGCTGCCGGAGATGAATTCCTTGGTGCCATCCAGCGGGTCCACCAGCCACCAGCGCTGCCAACCGGCGCGCACGCTCTGGTCAATGTCGGCGTCTTCCTCCGAGAGCACCGGAATGCTCGGGTCCAACGCAGTCAGCCCGGCGAGGATCAAGTGATGGGCAGCCAAGTCGGCGGCAGTGACCGGTGAATCATCGGTCTTGGTGGTGACGGCAACATCGGCGCGCCAATACGGCAGGATGACCTCGCCAGCCTGGCGGGCCAATTCGATCGCGGGGGCAATAAACGGGTGACCCAGGAACAGTTCGCTCATGGCTGGAACGCTCCACGTTGAGTCAACAGGTCGCGTACCAGGTACAGCGCGGCCAACGCGCGGCCCTCGCTGAACTGCTCGTTCTGCGCCAACTGCGAGAGCTCCCGCAGGTTGACCCGGTCGACGCGCATCGGCTCGGGCTCGTCGCCTTCCAGGCGCTCTTCATACAGTTCGGTGGCCAGCACCACCTGGATTTTCTGGCTCATGTAGCCGGGGGACAGCGACAGCTCGGTGATGTGCTCCAACTGGCGGGCGCCGAAACCGGCTTCTTCCTTGAGCTCACGGTCGGCTGCCGCCAACACGTCTTCGCCCGGTTCGATCAGGCCCTTGGGCAGTGACAGTTCATACTCGTCGGTGCCGCCGCAATATTCTTCGATCAGCAACGCATGGTCCGAGTCGATCATCGCCACGATCATCACCGCGCCATATCCGGCACCCCTGCCCACCAGGCGCTCGTAGGTCCGCTCCACGCCATTGGAAAAGCGCAATTGCACTTCCTCCACGCGGAACAAACGGCTACTGGCGACTATTTCGCGGGCGAGGACGGTGGGTTTCTGGCGCATGAGCGGCTCCTTGGCGTGATCGGGTTACTATACCGTGGCTTTTCCGATTGTCTGTGTCGGATATCTTTTCTTACATGAGTGTTCTTTATGCCTCCATTGCCCTGGCACGCCATCGACACCGTCCTGCTGGACATGGACGGCACCTTGCTCGACCTGCACTTCGACAACCATTTCTGGATGGAGCACCTGCCCCAGCGCTATGCCGAGTTGCATGGTGTGAGCCGGGCCATGGCCGAGATGGAGCTGCAGCCGCTGTTCGAGCGTAACGCCGGACAGTTGCAATGGTATTGCCTGGATTTCTGGAGCGCCGAACTCAAGATCCCGGTGCGCGAGCTCAAGCTGGAAACCGCACACCTGATTGCCTTGCGCCCGGATGCCGACACCTTCCTGGCGGCGATCAAACAGGCGGGCAAGCGGGTGATCCTGATCACCAACGCCCATCGGGATTCGCTGTCGTTGAAGCTGGAACGCATCGAGTTGGCGCCTTATTTCGAGCGACTGATCAGCTCCCATGACTATGGTTTCGCCAAGGAAAACCCGCAGTTCTGGGACGCCCTGCACGCCGACATCGCCTTCGACCCGGCCCGCAGCCTGTTTATCGACGACACCTTGCCGATCCTGCGCAGCGCCCGGGATTTTGGCGTGGGGCACTTGCTGGCGGTGAAGGAACCGGACAGCCGGAAGGGGCCCAAGGACACGGCGGAGTTTGCGGCGGTTGGGGATTACCGGGACTTGATCGTAGGTTTGTAACAACACTGAAGGTCCAATGTGGGAGCGGGCTTGCTCGCGAATACGGTGTGTCAGCCACTGAATATATTGACTGACACACCGCATTCGCGAGCAAGCCCGCTCCCACATTGGGTCCGCGGATTACTCAGGAATACGCAGCGTCTGCCCTGGGTAGATTTTGTCCGGATGGGACAGCAGCGGCTTGTTGGCTTCGAAGATTTTGTTGTACTGGTTGGCGTTGCCATACACCGCCAGCGAAATCGCACTCAGGGTGTCGCCCTTTTTCACCACGACAAAGCGGGCCGCCGCGACAGCAGGACCGGAAACGGTGATCTGGTCATCAACACTCGCAACGCCGGCGATGTTGCCCAGCGCCAGCAATATCTTCTCTTTCTCTTCCTGGCTGGCGACTTCACCTGTCACGGTCACCTTGTCACCGTCGACGGTGGTTTGCACATTGGGGTTACCCAATCCAACCTTGGCCACGTGCTCTTTTAACTGCTCGCTCGCGTTGGCATTACCCGGTGTCAACAGGTCAATCAACTTCTCGCCTGCTTCCTTAACAAAGCTTAAAAGACTCATGGTGCGCTCTCCTTGGGATTTAATTTCCAGATGCCAAAGACTAGACCAGTCCTACAGAATTGGGTTCCAGCCTGACCAAAGACCCAAACACGCTAGAATCCCACCGCATTGGAATAAGCCCGGAGCGAAGATGGACATCAAACAGCTGAAATTCCTCATCGCCCTCGACGAAACCCGTCACTTCGGCCAGGCGGCGGCGCGCTGCCATATCACCCAGCCGACCCTGTCGATGCGCCTGCGCAGCCTGGAGGAAGAGCTGCAGTTGCCGCTGGTCAATCGCGGGCAGCGCTTCGAAGGCTTTACCGCCCCCGGCGAACGCGTGCTGGCCTGGGCACGCACGGTGCTGGCGGCCTATGACGGCTTGCAGGCCGAGGCCGCTGCGTGTCGCGGCAACCTGGTAGGCACGTTGCGCCTGGGGGTGGTGCCGTTGTCGAGCTTCGATCCGCTGGCGTTGATGCAGAAGCTGCACAAGGAACACCCCAGCCTGCGCTTTGAGTTGTCCGCGTTAAGCTCCGAGCAAATCCTTGAACAGCTCGCCAGCAACCGCCTGGACCTCGGTGTGTCGTACCTCGAGCGCCTGGACGCTGAACGTTTCGACTCCCTGGCCCTGGGCGAAACCCGCATGGGCCTGCTGTACGACCAACGGTTCTTCAGCTTCGGCGACAAGCCCCTGAGTTGGGAGGCGCTGATCGAACTGCCCTTGGGCATGCTCACCAGCGGCATGCACTTTCGCCAGTCCATCGACCATAACTTCCACAGCCGTGGCCTCAACCCGCAGCCGCTGTTGCAGACCGATGCCGTCCATCAATTGTTACAAGCGGTGCACGGCGGCCTGTGTTGCGCGGTGATGCCACTGGACGGCGGCCTCGACGCCCTCACCGAGCACCTGCGCCTGCAACCCATTGAAGACGCTCACACTTTGGCTCGCCTGGGGTTGATCATGCGCCGCAGTGCACCCCGTTCGGCCTTGGCGGAAGCGTGTTTTGCGCTGTACCAGAAATCGCTGATCGAGACTTGATCGACGGCATCTATCGGCAGATCAGTACTGACGATTAGACGCGACCCTTTGTCGCGCCTAGTCTTACAGCTGAATACTCCCGGTGGTAATGCCCAATGAACGCCCAGCGCCCAGTCTGCGCGGCGCCCGCCCTCGAAACGCCCGCGCCCGCCGCCAGCCAGAGCTACCAGTTTTGTAATCTCGAACACACCGAATCGGCCAGCACCGCGCTTGCCGAGGAAGTCGCGTTGGCGATTGCCTATAACGACATCAGCCAGGCGGTGATGCTGGTGACGCCGACCGACCTTGAAGACTTTATTGTCGGATTCAGCATCGGTAGCGGCATTATCGAAGACGTTAGCGACATTTATGACCTGAAAATCAGCGGTTCGGGCTCGACCCAATACGCTCAGGTGCAGATTTCCAGCCGCGCGTTCTGGAATATGAAGCAGCAGCGCCGGCAACTCGCCGGCACCAGTGGCTGTGGGCTGTGCGGCGTAGAAGCCGTGGAGCAGGCGCTGCCCAACCTCAAGGTGTTGCCCGGCGCGCCGTTGCCGCCTGCCGAATGGCTGGATGGCCTGCGCCAGCGCATCAGCGCGTTCCAACCGCTGGGCCAGTACAGCGGCGCGGTGCATGCGGCGGTGTTCATGAACAACCAGGGCGAATTGCTGCTGGGCCGTGAAGACATCGGCCGGCATAACGCCCTCGACAAGCTGATCGGTGCGCTGATCCGCCAAAAGATTCCGACCGACGGCGGCCTGGCGATTGTTACCAGTCGCTGCAGCCTCGAACTGATCCAGAAAGTCTTGCGTGCGGGCATCCAGACCTTGGTCAGCCTGTCGTCGCCCACCGGCCTGGCCCTGCAATGGGCTCGCCGGCACAACCTCAATCTCATCCACCTGCCGCAGAAAAGTGCGCCGCGGGTCTATAGCCCTGCGATGGAGAATCAAGCGTGAGTAATCATCATCAAGCCGACGACAAACCCACCCCGCGCTACAAGCCCTATAAAGGCCCGGCGGGTGGTTGGGGCGCACTGATCAGCGTGGCGCAAGCCTGGCTGACCAGCGACAACGCGCTGAAAAACATCCGCATGATGCTCAAGACCAACCAGAACGGCGGCTTCGACTGCCCGGGCTGCGCCTGGGGCGACTCGCCGGAAAGCGGCATGGTCAAGTTCTGCGAGAACGGCGCCAAGGCGGTCAACTGGGAAGCCACCAAGCGCCGGGTCGACGCGGCATTCTTCGCCAAGCACAGCGTCAGCGCGCTGCTGGAGCAGAGCGACTACTGGCTGGAGTACCAGGGCCGCCTGACCGAGCCGATGAGCTACGACGCCGAAACCGACCGTTACAAACCCATCAGCTGGGAATCGGCTTTCGACTTGATCGGCAAGCACCTCAATGCGCTGCCAAACCCGGACATGGCCGAGTTCTATACCTCGGGCCGGGCCAGCAACGAAGCGGCTTACCTGTATCAACTGTTTGTGCGCGCCTACGGCACCAACAACTTCCCGGACTGCTCGAACATGTGCCACGAAGCCAGCGGCGTCGCCCTGGCGCAAAGCGTGGGCGTGGGCAAAGGCACCGTGACCTTCGATGACTTCGAGCATGCGGACGCGATTTTCGTCTGGGGCCAGAACCCCGGCACCAACCACCCACGCATGCTGGAGCCACTGCGCGAAGCGGTAAAACGCGGCGCCCAGGTGGTGTGCATCAACCCGCTGAAAGAGCGTGGCCTGGAACGCTTCCAGCACCCGCAACACCCGCTGGAAATGCTCACCAACGGCGACAAGCCAACCAACACCGCCTACTTCCGCCCGGCGCTGGGAGGCGATATGGCCATCCTGCGGGGCATGGCCAAGTTCCTGCTGCTGTGGGAACGTCAGGCCCAGGCCGAAGGCAAGGAGGCCGTGTTCGACCACGACTTCCTCAACGAACACACCGCCAACGTGCTGGATTACCTGGGCAAGATCGACGACACCTCATGGGATGAAATCGTCGAGCAGTCCGGCCTGACCCTGGTAGAGATCGAGCAAGCGGCGCGCATGTACGCCAAAGGCAAGAACGTGATCATGTGCTGGGCGATGGGCATCACCCAGCATCGCCACTCGGTGCCGACCATCCAGGAAATCGCCAACCTGATGCTGCTGCGCGGCAACATCGGCCGCCCGGGCGCGGGCCTGTGCCCGGTGCGTGGCCACAGTAACGTGCAGGGCGACCGTACCATGGGCATCAACGAACGGCCGCCGGTGGCGTTCCTCGATGCCCTGGAACGTCGTTTCCAGTTCCAGGTGCCGCGCGATAACGGCCACAACGTGGTGGAAGCGATTCACGCCATGCTCGAAGGCCGCTCCAAGGTCTTTATCGGTTTGGGTGGCAACTTCGCCCAAGCCACGCCGGACAGCCCACGCACCTTTGAAGCACTGCGCAATTGCGACCTGACCGTACAGATCAGCACCAAGCTCAACCGCAGCCACCTGATGCATGGCAAGGACGCGCTGATCCTGCCATGCCTGGGCCGCACCGACATCGACATCCAGGCCGAAGGTCCGCAAGCCGTGACCGTTGAAGACTCATTCAGCATGGTCCACGCTTCCAACGGCCAACTGCAGCCGTTGTCAAAACAGATGAAATCCGAGCCTGCGATTCTGGCGGGCATTGCCGCCGCCACCCTGGGCAGCAAGCCGGTGGACTGGAACTGGCTGGTGGCCGATTACGACCGTATTCGCGACCTGATCGCCGACACCATTCCGGGCTTCAAGGACTTCAACGAGCGCCTGAAAAACCCGGGCGGTTTCTACCTGGGCAACTCGGCTGGCGCCCGTCGCTGGAACACCCCGTCGGGCCGCGCCAACTTCCGCCCGAACATCCTGCCCAAGGACCTGGTGCACGAACGCACCCGCAACACCGGGCAATTGCCGGACCTGATCATGCAGTCGATGCGCTCCCACGATCAGTACAACACCACCATCTATGGCCTGGACGACCGCTATCGCGGGGTCAAGGGCCAGCGGGATGTGTTGTTCGTCAATGAAGCCGACATCATCCGCCTGGGCTTCAAGCCGGGGCAGAAGGCTGACATCGTGTCGATCTGGGACGACGGCCGTGAGCGTCGGGTGAAAGGCTTTACCTTGCTGGCATTTGATATTCCGGCGGGGCAGGCTGCGGCTTATTATCCGGAAGTGAATCCGCTGGTGCCCTTGGAAAGCACGGGGGATGGCAGCCATACGCCAACGTCGAAGTTTGTAGCGATCCGCCTGGAAGCAGCGAGTGCGACCGGCTTGATCATGGCGAAGTCGGCCTAAGCGACACCTCGCCACAGACAGCACCCGAGTTTCTTACGGGCACAAAAAAGGCCGCTTTTGCATAAAAGCGGCCGTTCCGAAGTAACTAAAGACTCGCAAAACTCACTTAAGTTCCTCATACAAAACAGTAACTTAGAGAATTGTATACAACCCATACCACTGGTCGGGTTTCGATTGTCACCGTCTCGATACAACCTCAGGATCGCGCCGTCATCCTCTTGAGGTTCCTCTATGAAGTTCTCCTCGATTCTCTTGTTGTCCCTTGGCCTGGTCAGTGGCGCAGCCATGGCCGGTGGCACCACCGAAGCCGGTGTGGGCGGCGCATTGGGCGGGGTTCTAGGTTCTGTCGTAGGTCAGCAGTTGGGCGGTAACACCGGCTCGGCGATTGGTGCAGCACTCGGCGGCGCGGGCGGCAGTGCGGTCGGCGCAGACAAGCGCAGCCGCGGTGAAGCAGCCATTGGCGGCGCATTGGGCGCGGCCGGCGGCAACGTGGTGGGTCGCAGTGTCGGCGGCAGCACCGGCAGCCTGATCGGAGCAGCAGCCGGCGGTGGCGCCGGTGGTGCACTGGGCAACTACATGGGCAACAAGAGCGATGACGATGATCGTCGTTACCGTGGGCGCGATAACCGCCGTTATGACCGCGATGACCATCGCGGGCGCGGCCATGCTTATGGGCATCGCAAAAACAAGCATCACTATCGCCACCACCGGTAACGCGCGAATCGAAAGAACAACGCGGGTTTAATGTGGGAGCGGCGGTGCGACGATTCGACTTGCTCGCGAAGGCGGTGGATCAGTCGCCGGATGTATTGGCTGATACAACGCCTTCGCGAGCAAGTCGAATCGTCGCACCGCCGCTCCCACATTTGACTTTCATTGCTTCGCAGATCGTATTCAGATCACCAATCGCTGTAACGCCTCGCGCAACATCCCCGGGATCGTCACCGGCTGGTTCGACGCCCGATCCACAAACACATGCACAAACCTCCCCGCAGCACAGGCATCTTCTTCTCCCGCCTTGAACACCGCCAACTCATACTGCACCGAACTGTTGCCCAACTTGCCCACCCGCAGGCCGATCTCGATGCGGTCCGGAAAGGCAATCGAGGCGAAGTAGTCGCACGCCGAACTGACCACAAACCCAACCACTTCGCCGTCATGAATATCCAACCCGCCCTGCTCGATCAGGTAGGTATTCACCGCGGTGTCGAAGAAGCTGTAGTAGGTGACGTTATTCACATGGCCATATACATCGTTGTCGTGCCAGCGCGTGATGATCGGCTGGAAGTGGCGGTAATCGGCGCGTTGTGGCATGGCGTTGGTCATCGGTAAAACCCGGGCAGGAGGAGGCTCTCTTGATACTGGGTTCAAGCACTACCCGCAAGCCTAGGTTGGGCTTTGCTCAATCGTTTGCTGGACGCACGCCATACGCTTGAGCGCTTGATCCGTCTCGGCCGATTGCTGCAGGCACTGGCGATAGGCGGTGATATAGGTCTCGACTGCAGCGCTGGCCTGCTGCGGCGTGACCCGCGCCAGATACTCCACGAACGAACGCCGGCCGATCTGGAAGTGTTGGTAATCCAGCGGAAAATCCCAATAACCACCCCAGGTCAAAAAGCCGTGTTCGGCGAACAGGTCAATCACCTCTTCTGCCCGGCCAGGGCGCGCCGGCTTGCCGGGGCGGGCATCCAGGCGGTTAACGGCAGTCGCGGTACTTGCCCTGGGCTCAACAGTGGCCCGGCCGGTGAATTCACCTCGCGGGTTACGCCCGAACAAAACGAATGGGTTTTGCAGAGGGTTAAGGTCAATTGCGGCGCCGTAGGCGTGCAGCGACCACCCCGAAGCGCCACTGACCTGGCGCCCATTAAAACCACTGGTATTGTTGCGGGCCATCGAGACCTTGTCGTTGCCTCGATAGGTTTCCAGCCTGACCGCCTGATGCACCGGGAACCGACGTTGCAGCAACTGCCTGAAGATCTCCTCCACATGGGGTGCGATGGCATCCAGCACCACGAGCTGCCCGTTGTTATGCAGCACTCCGCCAAAGTCCACATAGCTGAACGTCACCCGCGCCAGGCGTGCGCAGGGCAATGGATTGGCGGCGGTGATGGTGTTGCGAAGCTGCATCTGCCGACAGTCATTCACGCTCAACGGGATGACCGAGGCCAGCGTGCCTTGTGCGACCAGCAACCCGGCGAACAGCAAGACGCCGGGGACAACACCACGAGAAAAACCAAAAGCCATGGGCAATTCCTTTGCAGAAGAAGTGAAGCGTCAAACCTTCTCACCTGCGGGCACGGTCCGGCTGTCGGCGGCGTCTGCCACTGGAAGGGAAAGCGCGACCTTCCAGACCGGAAATCAGAGTGCCTCCAACCCTGCCTCCGCCCATTCACGAACCTCTGCATAGGGATACTCCTCCAGTACCGCGAAACCTGGAATCCCTCGTGCCTTCAGCTTGGTAAACAACGGCACGCTGAGACCGCATAAAAACCGTGTCAGCCGCTCCGCGCTTGGCAAGTCGCCGCTGTACTCATGGTGGCTGTGGATAAATTCACCGCAAAGCGCGAGAAAGTTTTTATCCACAAGCGGCGGCAAGCTCGGCGGCGCCGGCAAGTGGGCGACGTTACCGTGGCACACCGAGCAGTGCCCGCACTGCCGGGGCGCGTTTTCATCGCCGAAATAGTGCGCCAGGCGGTAACCCAGGCACTCCTGTGTCGCGAACAGATCCAGCATGGCGTGAATTCGCGCCACCTCCGTCACCTCATGCTGCTTGAAGCCTGTGTATAACTCCGTGCTCAGCGCCTGTGGATCGAAGTCGGTATTCAGCAGGGCGTAAACCTCGGTCATCTGCCGGCTTTCCATCTCGATCAGGCCTTGTTCCTGAAAGTAATCCAGGGCCTTCACCACCCGGCTGCGCTCGGCCTGGTGCTGTTGATACAGCGCGTCGAAGTCCACCGTCGCCCAGGTTTTCGCCCGTTTGCAGACCTGGATAATCGCTGCGACAAACTGCTGCCGCTCGCCGGTAAAACGCGCCAGCAATGCCTCTGGTTCAATCAAATACTTGAAGCGGTATTCGGCATAAAACGCGTAGCGCGGCGCAATCACGCCCTTGAGTTCAAGCTGCACGAGCAAGGTCTTCAGCGGTAGTTCACGGATGTTGCTGTGGTCCGACAGTGACCGGAGCATAAACTCCCACTGTCCATCGGCACGGACCGCCTTTATTTCCTCCAGGACTCGGCGAATACCTTCCTGTTCCGGCGTATCGCCGTACACAAAGTTTTCCAGGATATTCAGGCTGTCGCGGTTGGCCAGAACCAGACACTCAGACGGCTGCCCGTCACGCCCGGCACGGCCGATTTCCTGGCTGTAGTTCTCGATGGATTTGGGCAGGTCGAAGTGCACCACGTTGCGGATATCGCTTTTGTCGATGCCCATGCCGAAGGCAATGGTGGCGACGATGCAGTTGGACTGCCCGCCCATGAATCGCTTCTGAATGGCTTCCCGCTTATCGTGAGCCAGGCCCGCGTGATAAGCCTCGGCCTGGATTCCATTGCGATTCAAATGCTCGGCAATCTGCTCCGCGGTTTTTTGCAGCGTGACGTAGACGATGCTTGGCTGATTGGCTCGCTCCTGCATCCACGTCACCAGGCGTCGTCGCTTGTCCTGGCCACTGACGGGCTCAACCAGCAGGTTGAGGTTGGAGCGGTAGAAGCCGGTGGTGATCACATCGTCAGGTGCAATGGCGAACTTGGCCTGCATGTCGGCGATCACCTTGGGCGTCGCCGTGGCGGTCAGCAGCAGCGCCTGGGGGATGCGGAACTGGCGTTGGTAATCCGGCAGCTTCAGGTAGTCCGGGCGAAAGTTATGGCCCCATTCGGAAATGCAGTGAGCCTCATCCACCACCAGCAGCGAGATCGGCACGCTTTGCAGGAAGTTGCGAAAGCGCTCGTTCTTCAAGCGCTCCACGGAAACCATCAGGATCTTCAGCTCGCCCGAACGCGCCCGGGCCATGACGTCATTGGCATCATCGCGGCTCTGGGCCGAGTCGATGCTGCCCGCCGAGATACCGTGGCGCTGCAGGAAACCCAACTGGTCCTGCATCAGCGCCAGCAACGGCGACACCACCAGCGTCAGGTGCGGCAGCAACACAGCGGAAAGTTGATAACACAGGGACTTGCCGGAACCGGTGGGGAAAATTGCCGCCGCCGAACGGCCGGCCAGCACGGCACTGACCACCGCCTCCTGGCCCAAACGAAACTGTGGATAACCAAAGACCTGTTGGAGGGTGTTGTGCATAAGCTGTCACTCCATTGACCGCTGAACGAGCCCAAAACATAGACCAGCGCATTCAGCGAATCGAGAAAGGTCGCAAGGAAAAAAGAGTCTGGATGATACACAGCCTGGGAAGTGGAGTAGGCACCCGTAAGAATCGTTCCAACCTTACGCGGGACGCATCTCGAAACTCATTGCGCTACAATCAACCTTCGCACCGAGAGGACGCTGTCATGGCCGAACTGACGTTTGAGCAAAAGCAGGATCACTACGACAAGATCCGCCGTTCCAACTACCTGGCCAGCCTGCGCCTGGAAGGGTTCGACACCCAGCCCGCCGACGTCGACAAACCCCTGCCGACCCGCGAAGCCGTCCTCGCCAAGTACCGCAACACCCCACGCTGATGCTCGACAAATATGGCGTGGGCCAGGACCCGTACTGCTACCCCGGTAGCAGCGTCCTGCGTAACCGCCTCGATTTGTTCGACGAAGAACGCCTGCACCAGGCCGAGCGGGAACTGTCTGAAATCGCTGTCGGCAGCCTTCCGCTGTATCCCCCGCCCTACGACCTGGAACGCCTGCAACACATCCACCGCACCCTGTTCGCAGACATTTACGAATGGGCCGGGGAACTGCGTACGGTCAACATCCAGAAAGGCGACACGCTGTTCTGCACACCGGAGCGTATCCCGCCTGAGGCGAGCAAGATCATCCAGCACATGGCGCAGGCCAACTGGTTTGTCGGGGTTACCCAGGCAGAGTTGGTGACGCAAATTGCCGAGGCCTATGGCGACCTCAACGTGATCCACCCGTTTCGCGAAGGGAATGGCCGGGCGCAGCGGATTCTGTTCGAGCAGATCATCGTGAATGCCGGGTTTTCAGTGAACTGGTGGCTGGTGAAGAACGCAGCGTGGATACCGGCGAACATCGATGCGGTGGCGTGCGATTATCGGGGGTTGGAGGCGATTTTCGAGCGGTGTATCAGCACCCCGCGCTAGCCCCGATCGTTCCCTACGCTCCGCGTGGGAATGCCGCCAGGGACGCTCCGCGTCCCGTCATCCGCGCACGACCCAAGCCATGAACACTGGTGACGCGGAGCGTCACGGGATGCATTCCCACGCGGAGCGTGGGAACGATCAGTACATCACCAACGCCCTGTACCTGCTCGTCCAGGACGGTTGCGATCTACTGGAAGCCGCCCAAACCGGCATGATGCAACTCACCACCACCGACGCCGTAAAGCGAACGCCATCTGAGCAGTCGCAGAGCTAGAAATGTGGGAGCTGGCTTGCCTGCGATAGCGGAGTGTCAGACAACACCTTTACCACTGAAACACCGCCATCGCGGGCAAGCCCGGCTCCCACATTTGACCTGTTTCGTTTGAAGGATCACGGTTCGATCGATAAAGTCAGTCGCCCTGCCCACTCACGCGTAACCACCATGAACCTGGCCCCCAACTTTCCTGAAGACTTTGCCATGCAACAGCTCTTGCAACTGCTGCATGAAGAAATTGGCCTGCCTGAACATAAGACGCTGCGCCTTGAAACGGCCATCAACCTGGACCTGGGTTGCGACGGCGCCGAAGCCAATCAATTGATGGAAGCGCTGGAGCAAGGCTTCGCTGTCGACTTGAACGACTACGACGCTTATCGTTACTTCCAACCTCCCGTATTCGACGTCTTCCTGAAGCACAGAGCCAAAGGTCGCGGCGACAAGCTCCCGCTGACCATCGGCATGCTTTACCTGGCTATCAAGACCCAACGCTGGGACACGCAAGCCCTGGAAAACCGGGCGAACAAAAAACCTTAATTTGATACACCGCAGCCTTCAAAAAATAACAAGGACCTTACATGGACGTACTAATGGGCCTGCTGGCCGCCCTGCTCTGGGGCGGCACGGACTTCCTCGTGGGCCTCAACGCCCGAGCTGTCGGCGTCAAACGCGCGGTGTACTTCGGCCAGGCGCTGGGCTTCCTGATCATGACCCTGCTGCTGGTCATATTCCCGGCCTTCCTCGTCAAATCCCTCGCGGCGCCTTTGAGTGTGTGGCTCCTAGGAGCCGCAGCAGCCCTGCTGACCGTCTCCGGCGCCCTTGCGCTGTCCAAGGCCTTCTCGCTGGGCAAAGCGGCCATTGTCGCGCCGCTGGTGACGTCCTACGGTGTCGTGACCACTTTGCTGTCATGGGCCAGCGGCGAACACATCAGCCTGATCCAGCTCGGCTGCATCGCTCTCTGCGTAATTGGCGTGATCCTGTCCAGCATTCACAAGGACAATGGCGTCCCTCACAACAGTTCCAGCCGCTCAATCGCCTACGCGATGC
Source organism: Pseudomonas sp. G5001 (assembly GCF_013385475.1). Taxonomy (NCBI): domain Bacteria; kingdom Pseudomonadati; phylum Pseudomonadota; class Gammaproteobacteria; order Pseudomonadales; family Pseudomonadaceae; genus Pseudomonas; species Pseudomonas sp. G5001. Next base: position 53,292 of record NZ_JACAPZ010000036.1, on the reverse strand, counting down.
TCGCAGCGTTGCTCTACGGCACAAGCTTTTGGGTGCAGGGCCGCTACACCCTGCCGACGCTTGGCCCGGTCACGATGCTTTGGCTTGGGTATTTGGTTGGCCTGTGCGTCCTGGTGTTGATGGTGCTTAAGATCAAAGACGGCCTGAAAATCCCACCGCTGAAAAACTGCGCAACGCTGACCAGCGCGAGCCTGATGAACCTGGGTGGGTTCTCGGCGTTCTCGTGGGGTGCAATGGCGGGGTCGGTTTCCGTGGTGACGGTGATCAGCACCCTGTCCGGTGGGATCGCCGCGATTCTGGGGTTTGTGTTTTTCAAGGAGCGGCTGTCAGCGGTGCAAGTGACCGGTGTGGTGCTGGTGTTAGTGGGAGCCGTGGTTCTGCACCTCGTCGACTGATCCTTCGCCCACAAAAAAGCCGCCCACTAGGGGCGGCTTTTTCACAACGGCCGAATCTTACAACTTCGGACCCGCAGCCTTGATCGCATCGCTCACTTCAAACTTCTTGAAGTTCTCGATGAACAGACCCGCCAGCGCTTTCGCCGCTTCATCGTAGGCAGCCTTGTCAGCCCAGGTGTTACGTGGGTTCAACAGGCCAGTCTCGACGCCCGGTACGGCCAATGGCACGTCCAGGTTGATGGTATCCAGGTGCTCGGTCTCGGCACCAATCAACGCACCGCTCTGGATCGCTGCAATCACGCCACGGGTGGTCGGGATGTTGAAGCGCTTGCCAACGCCGTAGCCGCCGCCGGTCCAGCCGGTGTTGACCAGGTAGACCTTGGAGCCGAAGCCGCGCACGCGCTTGATCAGCAGTTCTGCGTATTCACCAGCCGGGCGTGGGAAGAATGGCGCGCCGAAGCAGGTGGAGAAGGTCGACTTGATGCCGCCGCCCGAACCCATTTCGGTCGAGCCCACCAGAGCGGTGTAGCCGGACAGGAAGTGGTAGGCCGCTTGTTCTTCGCTGAGGATCGACACGGGCGGCAGTACGCCGGTCAGGTCGCAGGTCAGGAAGATCACAGCGTTTGGCTCGCCACCGAGGTTTTTCTCGGAGCGCTTGGCCACGTGCTCCAGCGGGTAGGCGGCGCGGCTGTTCTGGGTCAGGCTGACGTTGGTGTAGTCGGCGTGCTTGGCATCGTCGATCACCACGTTTTCGAGCACGGTGCCGTGCTTGATGGCTTTCCAGATCACCGGCTCGTTCTTCTCGGACAGGTCGATGCACTTGGCATAGCAACCGCCTTCGATGTTGAACACCACACCTTCGCCCCAGCCGTGTTCGTCGTCGCCGATCAGGTAGCGGCTTTCGTCGGCGGACAGGGTGGTTTTACCGGTGCCCGACAGACCGAAGAACAGGGTCACGTCGCCGGCTTCGCCGATGTTGGCTGCGCAGTGCATCGGCAGCACGTCGGAGGCCGGCAGCAGGAAGTTCTGCACCGAGAACATGGCTTTTTTCATCTCACCGGCGTAACGCATGCCGGCGATCAGGACTTTTTTCTGGGCGAAGTTGAGGATCACGCAACCGTCGGAGTTGGTGCCGTCACGCTCTGGCACGCATTCGAAGTTGGCCACGTTGAGCACTTGCCACTCTTCACGACCGGCCGGGTTGTACTGGGCCGGGTTGATGAACAGGCAACGACCGAACAGGTTCTGCCAGGCAGTCTGGGTGGTCATTTTCACGGCCAGGTAGTGGTCTTCTGCAGCCCCTACGTGAACGTGGGAAACGAAATGCTCTTGCGCGTTGTTGAATGCCTCGACGCGAGCCCACAGGGCATCGAACTTGTCGGCCGGGAACTTGCGGTTGATCGGGCCCCAGGCAATGGCAGCCTGGGTGGAAGGCTCTTCAACGATGAAGCGGTCGACTGGCGAACGGCCGGTACGGTGACCGGTTTCTACGACCAGCGCACCGGTATCGGCAAGCACGCCTTCACCGCGCTGCAGGGCTTCTTTGACCAGATCGTCAACACTCAGATCGGTGTATACGGCGTTATTGGCTTGCGTCATGAGGTTCCCCGTCGGCCAGTGGCCGAGTGCTCCAAACGTTTTGTAGTAGAAAGTTGCGCACTACTACCGCGAAAAAAGTGGGCCGGATTATGCCAGAAAAGCCCAAAAAGAGTAGGGCCCTCCGGTCAGAACGGCGGAAATCCGGCGTTTGTCAGGTGATTTACCTGTGCTTAAACGTTTTAGTGGCGGGTGCCTGAAGGGGTGTCTACGCCCGCGCCGGCGAATAATTGAGCAATATCGGCAGCGTCGAACAGGTAGCGCTGGTTGCAGAACTGGCAGTCGATCTCGATGTTGCCACCGTGCTCCACCACCAGGTCCTGCGCATCTTCCAGGCCCAGGCTGACCAGGGCAGTGGCCGAGCGCTCGCGGGAGCAGCTGCAGTGGAAGCGCAGGGACTGCACGTCGAACAGGCGCACGGCCTCTTCGTGGTAGAGGCGGTGCAGGATGGTTTCGTTATCCAGGCCCAGCAACTCTTCGGCTTTCAGGGTGCCGGCCAGGGCGGTGATGTGGGCCCAGCTGTCGGCGCGGTCTTCTTCGTCCTTGATGCGGTCAGCCGGCAGTTGTTGCAGCAGCAGGCCACGGGCGCGCTTGCCGTCGGCGTTGAGCCAGAAGCGGGTGCCCACTTGCTGGGACATCACGAAATAATTGGTGAAGCAGTCGGACAGGGTTTCGCCATCGAGGTCGACGATGCCCTGGTAACGCTGGCCTACCGTCGGATCGACGGTCAGGGCCAGCACGCCGTCTGGCATCAGGTCAGCCAGGGTCGCATCGGCGGCGATGCGGTCCGCGTCGTAGCGGGCCAGCCCACGGATTTCGCGCTCGCTGGAGCATTCGATCATCAGCAGCGGGATCGGGCCTTCGGAGCGGGCCTGCAGGATCAGCAAACCATCGAATTTCAGGGTGCCCACCAGCAGCGAGGCAGCCGCCATCAGTTCGCCGAGCAATTGCGCGACCGGCTCCGGATAGGGGTGCTTGGCGAGGACTTCGGCATAGCTGCGCTCCAGGGCGACCAGTTCGCCGCGGGCGTCGCTGTCGTCGAAGATGAAGCGTTGGGTGAAGTCGGTATCCGGTAGATCAGTCATAGGTCTGGGTATCTGAATTGATGACAAAAAGATGACAAGGTTTATAGAATTACACGCTTTAGCACCGTTTTGGTGCGGCCTTCTGCGGGAAAACGAAGCGCTTTAAAGCTAAGAGGAAACAGTTTATGAACAATCCGGGTTTGTTCCAAGCCAGGTGGGACCTCGGTCGATTGGCCCTGTGTAATTTACTCGCTGTGGGGCTGCTGTGTTTTTGGCTCTGGCCGGCGGGCCAGGCGCTCTGCACGGTTTTCGACGAGTGGCTGTTTCATCTGCTCAATGACCCGCTGGCAAGCAGCTCCGCGTGGCTGCATGTGTGGGCGGTGGCCAGTTTGCGGCCGTTTGACGCGGTGGTCGGGGTGATTCTGCTGACGCTGTTGATCCGTGGCGACTGGGTGTTCAAGGCGATTGAAGTGCGCCAGGCGTTTTTCGGCTTCCTGGGCATTCTGCTGCTGTTGCTGTTTATCCGCATGCTGTTTTCCAAGCTGGCAGCGCAGATGGGCTGGCAACACCATAGCCCGTCGATGGTGATCAGCGGCGCGATTCAGATGAGCGACTATTTCCCGGGCCTGGAGAAGACATGGGAGTTGAAGGACCGCTCCAGCCAGAGCTTCCCGGGGGATCATGCATCGGTATTGTTGATCTGGGGGATGTTCATGACCGTGTTTGCCAAGCGGATCGGGCAGGTGCTGGTGATCTGGGGCTTGGCGCTGCTGTTCATGATGCCGCGGCTGGTAGCCGGTGCGCATTGGGGGCAGGACGATTATATCGGTGGGGTGTTGCTGGCGCTGTTGGCGTTGGGCTGGGGTTACTACACGCCCTTTGCAGCGAAGGTTTCGCGGGGGCTGGTGCGAGTGACGGGCCCGGTGTTTGAGTTGTTTCGGCGAGTACCGCTGGTTAATCGCTTGAGCGTGATTCGCAGCGTTTGAATTGGAATAGCAGGAGCCGGCCTGGCTCCTGCGGTCTGCCGATTAATCATCATTGCCACTGCCGCGAAACTTGAACAGGTCGCGCCGCTGTTTCTTGCTTGGCTTGCCGTCGGTGGTCATGCCCAGGGAGCCGGCCTTGCGCATGGCCGCCGCGTTTTCGCGCTTGGCGATGCTGGCTTCGGTCTCGGTATACAACGCCTGCGCCTCGGGAGCGCCCCTTCGCACAATTGAAAGGGCCTGGACTACGACGGTTCGCTCATCAAACCCGGCACGGATCTGAAACTCATCGCCGATGCGTGGCTCCTTGCCGGGCTTGCAACGCTCGCCGCGCCAATGCACCTTGCCACTCTCGATCGCCGCCTTGGCCAAGGCACGGGTCTTGAAGAAACGCGCCGCCCACAACCACTTGTCCAAACGGACTTTTTCTTCCTCTTCCTGCTTCTGAGCCACTTGAATTCCTCGCTCTGAAAAATGTCGCAACTTTACCGTTGAAACCCTTCAACGCATAAACCCTTGAGCTCACCTAAGATACGCCAGGTAGCATCCTGTTTTCGCGAGGTTAACGTGTGACCGACTTTCCCATTTCACTGACCTCGCCCAAACAAGCCTGTGCGGGCTGCCAGCAAAGTGAGCCGCTGGGCTTTGAGTTCGCCTTTGCGTATCAGCCTATCGTGGACCTGCGTAACCAGTCGATCTTTGCCCATGAAGCCTTGGTGCGCGGCGTGAATGGTGAGGGCGCGATGTCGGTGCTGGATCAGGTCAACGACAGCAATCGCTACCGTTTCGACCAGCAATGCCGCACCCGCGCGATCGCCACCGCTTCGACACTCAACATGCAGACGCACCTTTCAATCAACTTCATGCCCAATGCGGTCTATCGACCAGAACTGTGCATCCGCAGCACCCTGGAGGCGGCCCGCGCGCATAATTTTCCGTTGGATCGGCTGATTTTCGAGACCCTGGAAAGCGAGCATGTAGATAACTATCGCCATTTGACGAATATTCTGCGTGAATACCGCGAATTCGGCTTCAAGACCGCCATCGACGATTTCGGGGCGGGCTATTCGGGGCTGAATCTGCTGGCCGATTTCCAACCTGACCTGATCAAACTCGACATGGCGCTGATCCGCGATGTCGACCGTGATCGTGTCCGTCAGGTGATCGTCCGGGGGATTGTCACAATCTGTGAGCAGTTGGGCGTTACTGTCATCGCCGAGGGCATCGAAAGTGCCGGCGAGCGGGACTTTCTCGCCGACTGTGGAATATTTCTGATGCAGGGCTACTGGTTCGCCAAGCCTGCATTCAAAGCCCTGGCCGAGGTATCACCCGCCGCCTGGGCGAATTAATTGCCGGTTATTCATATTGAAGACATTTGACCATTTGACCGTTGTGGGTCTGCGTGAGTGGGTGGCACTTCCCGACTTGGGAGTGGCAGGCCTGCGCGCCAAGATCGACACCGGCGCCAGTACCTCAAGCCTGCATGCCACCGAGATCGAGCCATTTGAGCGCGACGGTGCAAAGTGGGTGCGCTTCACCGCGCACCTGGGCAGCGTGGTGCAACTGCGTCACCGGCGCTGCGAAGCACCGCTGGTGGCGATGAAAACCATTAAAAGCTCCAACGGCCAGGCCCAGGTGCGGTATGTGATCAGCACCACCCTGGCCCTGGGCGATCGGGTATGGCGGGTGGAATTCACCCTCGCCTGCCGCAAGGCCATGCGTTACCGCCTGTTGCTGGGCTCCAAGGCCCTGATTGACGGCCAACTGGTGGTCAGTCCCGGCGTCAAATACGTTCAAGACAAGCCGGTGTTCCCGGTCTCTACTACCTCTGCCACAGGTGCTGCATGAAGATCGCTGTGCTGTCGCGTAACCCGCGTCTGTATTCCACCCGTCGCCTGGTCGAGGCCGGCACCGAACGTGGCCATGAGATGGTGGTGATCGATACGTTGCGCGCCTATATGAACATTGCCAGTCATAAGCCGCAGATCCACTACCGGGGCAAACCGCTGGAAGGCTTCGATGCGGTGATCCCGCGTATCGGTGCTTCGGTGACGTTCTATGGCTGCGCGGTACTGCGCCAGTTTGAAATGATGGGGGTGTCTCCCCTCAATGAATCGGTGGCTATCGCCCGTTCGCGGGACAAGCTGCGCTCGCTGCAGTTGCTGTCGCGCCGTGGCATTGGCTTGCCGGTCACCGGCTTTGCGCACTCCCCGGATGACATTCCCGACCTGATCGAGATGGTCAACGGCGCGCCGCTGGTGATCAAGGTGCTGGAAGGCACCCAGGGCATCGGCGTGGTGCTGTGTGAAACCGCGACTGCGGCCGAGTCGGTGATCGAGGCGTTCATGGGCCTCAAGCAGAACATCATGGTGCAGGAGTACATCAAGGAAGCCGGCGGTGCGGATATCCGCTGCTTCGTGGTGGGCGACAAGGTGATTGCCGCGATGAAGCGCCAGGCCAAGCCGGGTGAGTTTCGGTCCAACCTGCACCGTGGCGGCAGTGCCAGCCTGATCAAGATCACCCCGGAAGAACGCATGACCGCACTGCGGGCAGCCAAGGTCATGGGGTTGAGCGTGGCGGGTGTGGATATATTGCGCTCCAACCACGGGCCGCTGGTGATGGAGGTGAACTCGTCACCGGGCCTGGAAGGAATTGAGACCACCACCGGCAAGGATGTGGCGGGGATCATCATTCAGCATCTGGAGAAGAGTGGTGGGCCGAATATGACCAGGACCAAAGGCAAAGGTTGAGGACACCCAACCTGTAAAGCACCGCAAAACCAGTGTGGGAGCGGGCTTGCTCGCGAAGGCGGTGGATCAGTCGACATTTCTATGGACTGACCCACCGCCTTCGCGAGCAAGCCCGCTCCCACATTTAGACCGCGTCCCTGGGCAACATCAGCCCCAACGGCAAGCGCACTCGCGCTTCCAGGCCGCCATCCGGCCGGTTGCGCAATTCGACATTGCCGCCATGCATTGAAGCAATCCGCCGCACAATCGCCAGCCCCAGGCCCGTGCCTTTGCCACCCCGGGCACGGTCGCCGCGGGTGAACGGGTTGAAGATACCTTCCAGTTCCGCCGGATCGATACCGGCCCCACGGTCCATGACACTCAGCACCACGTACGGCGCACTGGTATCCCCGGAAACGTAGGCCGCCACTTCCACATCGGAACCGGCGTGATGCAGGGCGTTGCCAATCAGGTTGTTCAGCAGGCGTTTCATCGAGACCCGACGCAACGCGAACGGCTGGATCGGTTCCAGGCGCATCCGCACCTGCTCACCGTTCTGGTTGTAGGGCGCCACCACCTCACGCACCAGGTCCGTCAGGTCGACCTCTTCCACCACCTCATCCCGGCCATCGCGGATAAACGCGAGGAACTGGTCGAGAATCGCGTCCATGTCCTCGATGTCTCGAACCATGTCGTCGGTAAGGTCGGTGTGGTTGCCCATCAGCTCCAGGGAAAGCCGCAAACGCGTCAATGGCGTGCGCAGGTCATGGGACACCCCCGCCAGCATCAGCTCGCGCTCGCGCCCCGCCTGTTCGACATCCTCGGCCATCTGGTTGAACGCGCTGTACACCTCGGTCATTTCACTCGGCGTGTCGCTGATGGGCAGCCGCACGCTACGGCCCTGACCGAGCTGGCGTGCAGCAAACACCAGGCGTTTCAGCGGCTGGTTGAGCTGGCGCACAAAAATCCAGGCTGACGCGGTGGAAAGCAAACCAATTGCCAGGAACCAGCCCAGCACGTTCCAGATCTTCTGCCCCCGCAGTGGATGCGGATACAGCGGCACTTTCAGCCAGTCCTCCCCCAGGCTCGGCGCTCGTACCCACAGCGCCGGCGACACATGCATGCGCAGCCGCACCTCGGTGTCTTCACCCAGTTCGGCCTGCATCTGGCGCTGGTAGATTTCGCTGTAGGGCCAATGTTGCTCGCCCTCGGGCACGCCCGCGCCCGCGACCCGGACCAGGGTAGCGGCCTTGGCGATCTTCTCGCGGTTCTCGGGGTCTGCGGCCCAGTAGGCGCGCAAGGTCAGCGCGACACCGTGGCTATACTGCCGGTCCACCAGCACGTCTTCGTTCATCAACAGATAAACCAGTGTCAGGGCCTTGGAAAACAGTACGACGATGAGCACCAGCCAAAGGGTGCGTGAGAAGAAACTCTGCGGGAACCACAACGGGGTTTTCATAAAAGACAGCTGGACACCTTGCAGGAGCGAGCCAAGCTCGCAGAATTGCAAACGCCGGGCAACCGGCTGACTCTTATCGAGTCATCACCGGCACGCCCGCCTCTGCAAATCATCGGTCACTTGGTTGCAGTGCCATCCGGCACAAACACGTAACCCACACCCCACACCGTCTGGATATAACGCGGCTTGGATGGATCGGGCTCGATCATCCGGCGCAGACGGGAGATCTGTACGTCGATGGAGCGCTCGAGGGCGTCCCACTCACGGCCACGGGCCAGGTTCATCAGCTTGTCGCGGGTCAGCGGCTGGCGAGCGTTCATCACCAGTGCCTTGAGCACGGCGAATTCGCCGGTGGTCAGCATGTGCACTTCATCGCCACGCTTGAGCTCACGGGTGGCCAACGACAACTCGTAGTCGCCGAAGGTCACGCTTTCGTCTTCGCTGCCTGGAGCGCCCGGTACCGGGGCGGCCTGGCGACGCAGTACGGCCTTGACCCGTGCCATCAGCTCGTCCGGGTTGAACGGCTTGGCCAGGTAATCGTCGGCGCCCAGTTCCAGGCCCTTGATGCGGCTCAGCTCATCGCCCTTGGCGGTCAGCATGATGATCGGGATCTGATTGTTGGCGCCGCGCAGGCGTTTGCAGGCGGTCAGGCCGTCTTCGCCGGGCAGCATCAGGTCCAGCACCACCAGGTTGAAGACTTCACGTCCCAACAGGCGGTCCATCTGTTCGGTGTTTGGCACCGCGCGGGCACGGTAGCCCTTGGAGTTGAAGAAACGCTCCAGCAGGCTGCTCAGCCCCGGATCGTCATCAACGATGAGAATTTTTTCGCCTTCAGCAGTTTGTGCAGTGCTGCTCATTAGATGCTCCTCTTATCTCGGCGCGCATTATGGCGTAGCTGCCGTTATACGCACCGTGTGCATTGTTAGCAGATTTTTCCTCTACCGCCAGCGAACCCGCGCCCTACAACCTTGGCGGCAATCCCCCCAAGGGCAGAACGCTGGTTATAATGCGGCGCCTTTGTGCAGGGCAACGTCAGTTCGTTACCGTTTACTGCCAGGGGATTTTTTTCACCCGCTTGTAGTGATTTTTTCGATTTCGAGGGTCAATAGGCTGCCTCTTGACCCAGGCAGCGGCGCCAGACGGGCCGCTCAACCAGCCTCGCGAGCCTTGTTTTCCGGGCCTGCGAGCCTGCTTTCAGAATTTCAGGTGGTTTTATGGACAGCATCAACAGCCGCATCGCCGAGGAACTCGGCGTACGCCCACAACAGGTCGAAGCGGCCGTCGCTCTACTGGATGAAGGCTCCACAGTGCCCTTCATCGCCCGTTACCGTAAAGAAGTCACCGGCAGCCTCGATGATATCCAGTTGCGGCATCTGGAAGAGCGCCTGCGCTACCTGCGAGAACTCGACGAACGGCGTATCAGCATCCTCGCCAGCATTGAAGAGCAAGGCAAGCTGACCCCGCAGCTGGAACGCGACATCAAGCTCGCCGACACCAAGACCCGCCTCGAAGACTTGTACCTCCCGTACAAGCAGAAGCGCCGCACCAAGGGCCAGATCGCCCTGGAAGCCGGCCTCGGCGAGCTGGCCGACGGTCTGTTCAACGACCCGTCCCTGGCCCCGGAAACCGAAGCTGCACGCTTTGTCGATGCCGAAAAAGGCGTGGCCGACGTCAAGGCCGCCCTCGAAGGCGCCAAGTACATCCTCATGGAGCGCTTCGCCGAAGACGCCAACCTGCTGGAAAAACTGCGCAACTACCTGAAGCAGGAAGCCACCCTCAGTGCCCGCGTAATCGCCGGCAAGGAAGAGGAAGGCGCCAAGTTCCGCGATTACTTCGAACACGACGAGCCGCTGAAAAGCATGCCGTCCCACCGTGCACTGGCGATTTTCCGCGGCCGCAACGAAGGCATCCTGAGCTCCGCGCTGAAAGTCGGCGACGAGCTGCCAGGCACCATGCACCCGTGCGAAGGCATGATCGGTCAACAATTCGGCATCCAGAATCAGAATCGTCCTGCGGACAAGTGGCTCAGTGAAGTCGTGCGCTGGACCTGGAAGGTCAAGCTCTACACCCACCTCGAAACCGACCTGCTGGGCGAGTTGCGCGACGGCGCCGAAACCGAAGCCATCAGCGTATTCGCCCACAACCTGCACGACCTGCTGCTGGCCGCACCCGCCGGCCCACGCGCGACCCTGGGCCTCGACCCGGGCCTGCGCACCGGCTGCAAGGTTGCCGTGGTCGACGCCACCGGCAAGCTGCTGGATCACGCCACGGTTTACCCCCACGTGCCGCACAACAAGTGGGACCAGACCATCGCCATCCTGGCCGCCCTGTGCGCCAAGCACTCGGTGGACCTGATTGCCATCGGCAACGGCACCGCCAGCCGTGAAACCGACAAGCTGGCCGCCGAGCTGATCAAAAAATACCCAGGCATGCAGATGACCAAGGTGATGGTCTCCGAGGCCGGCGCTTCGGTGTACTCCGCGTCTGAACTGGCTTCCAAGGAATTCCCGGACCTCGACGTGTCGATCCGTGGCGCAGTGTCCATTGCTCGCCGCCTGCAGGACCCACTGGCCGAGCTGGTGAAGATCGACCCGAAATCCATCGGCGTCGGCCAGTACCAGCACGACGTGTCGCAGCTGAAACTGGCTCGCGGCCTGGACGCCGTGGTTGAAGACTGCGTGAACGCCGTGGGCGTGGACGTAAACACCGCTTCGGTTGCGCTGCTGGCCCGCATCTCCGGCCTCAACGCCACCCTGGCGCAGAACATCGTGACCCACCGCGACGAAAACGGTGCGTTCAAGACCCGTGCAGCACTGAAAAAAGTCGCACGCCTTGGCGAAAAAACCTTCGAGCAAGCCGCCGGCTTCCTGCGCGTCATGAACGGTGACAACCCGCTGGACTCCTCGGCTGTCCATCCGGAAGCCTACCCGCTGGTACAACGCATCGCCGCTGAAACCGACCGCGACATCCGCTCGCTGATCGGCGACGCCGCGTTCCTCAAGCGCCTGGACCCGAAGAAGTACACCGACGAAACCTTCGGCGTGCCGACCATCACCGACATCCTGCAAGAGCTGGAAAAACCTGGCCGCGACCCGCGTCCCGAGTTCAAGACCGCCGAGTTCCAGGAAGGCGTCGAAGACCTCAAGGACCTGCAACTGGGGATGATCCTCGAAGGCGTGGTGACCAACGTGACCAACTTCGGCGCGTTTGTGGATATCGGCGTGCATCAGGACGGTTTGGTGCACATCTCTGCGCTTTCGGAGAAGTTCATCAAGGACCCGCGTGAAGCGGTGAAAGCCGGTGATGTGGTCAAGGTCAAGGTCATGGAAGTCGACATCCCGCGCAAACGCGTCGGCCTGTCGATGCGCATGAGCGACACCCCGGGCGAGAAAATCGACGGTGCCCGCGGTGCACGCCCGGGCTCGGCGCCTCGCCAGTCCCAAGGCGCCGCCCCCCGCAAGGAAACCGCTGCGCCAGCCCCGGCCAACAACGCCATGGCTTCGCTGTTCGCCAACGCCAAACAACTGAAGAAACGTTAATGGAACTGCCAGCCGGCTTGACCCACAGCGCTTTCAGCGAACTCATTGGCTGCCGCCTGCAGCGCCTGGAAACCGGTGTTGCCGAGGTGGCCATGACCCTGGAACCGCAGTTGCGCAACCGCGCTGGCAAGCTCCATGGCGGGGCGATCTTCAGCCTGGTGGACATTGCCATGGGGCTGGCGTGTTCCAGCTCCCATGGTTTCGACCAGCAGAGCGCGACCATCGAATGCAAGATCAACTACATCCGCGCCGTTTCCGACGGCGATGTGCTGTGCACCGCCCGGGTGATTCACCCGGGTCGGCGAACGCTGGTGGTCGAGGCGGACGTGTACCAGGACGAAAAACTGGTCGCAAAAGCACAAGGCACCTTCGCTGTCCTATAGCTCCCTGTCATCGATTTGAGTTAATTTCGGCGCTTCGAAAGTTGCGCCGAACTTTTCCTCGTGCGCGATAGCCAGATTCAGGGACGAGGGCGGCTCTTTCAGAGTGGGTCAATCCGGCTCAAAAACCAGGCGATAACGCCAGTTTCCACTTCACCCTTGTAGACCGTCCTGACCACCCCCATATTGGGGCGACTGACGCGTGAAGGAATCCAACTTGAGCGAACTTCTCAACCGCCGCCTGGCCCTGCTCGGCAAGCACGAACACCTCTCTTTGCTCGAGCAATGCCTGCACGGCATCGAGCGCGAATGCCTGCGCGTCACCGGTGAAGGCCGACTGGCACAAACGCCGCATCCCGAGGCCCTGGGCGCTGCACTGACCCACGAACAGATCACCACCGACTATTCCGAGTCGCTGCTTGAGTTCATCACGCCGGCGTTACCCAACCCGGCCGATACCCTGAGCAGCCTCGACAAGATCCACCGTTTTGCCTACAGCAAGCTCGGCAGCGAGTACCTGTGGAGTCCATCGATGCCGTGCCCGTTGCCGGCCGAGGAAGATATTCCGATTGCCTACTACGGCACCTCCAACATCGGACAGCTCAAGTACGTGTATCGCAAGGGCCTGGCCCTGCGGTACGGCAAGACCATGCAGTGCATCGCCGGGATCCACTACAACTTTTCCCTGCCGGAAGACCTCTGGCCGTTGCTCAAGGAAGCCGAAGGCTTTGTGGGCACCGACCGGGATTACCAGTCCACGGCCTATATCGCGCTGATCCGTAACTTCCGCCGCTACAGCTGGCTGCTGATGTACCTGTTCGGCGCCTCGCCGGCCCTGGACGCGGGTTTCCTGCGCGGTCGTTCGCACCAGCTCGAAGTGCTGGACGCCGACACCCTGTACCTGCCGTACGCCACCAGCCTGCGCATGAGCGACCTGGGTTACCAGAGCAACGCCCAGGCCGGCCTGACGCCGTGCTACAACGACCTGGCGAGCTACACCGACAGCCTGCGCGAAGCTGTGGCAACGCCCTACGCACCGTACGTCGAAGTCGGCACCCATAAGGACGGTGAGTGGGTTCAGCTCAACACCAACATCCTGCAGATCGAAAACGAGTACTACTCCAACATCCGGCCCAAGCGCGTGACCTACACCGGCGAACGGCCGATCCAGGCGCTGATGGCCCGTGGCATCCAGTACATTGAAGTGCGCTGCCTGGACATCAACCCGTTCCTGCCGATGGGCATCGACTTGCAAGAGTCGCGCTTCCTCGATGCGTTCCTGCTGTATTGCGCGCTGAATGACAGCCCGCTGTTCGCCGACAATGAGTGCGGCAACGCCACCTCCAACTTCCTCAGCGTGGTCAAGGAAGGCCGCCGTCCGGGCCTGCAATTGCAGCGCCGTGGCGAATCGGTGGACATGAAGGAATGGGCGGCAGAGCTGCTGGAGCAGATTGCTCCGCTGGCGGCGATGCTGGACCAGAGCCAGGGCATCAATGAACACAGCCAGGCGCTGGACGCGCAGCTGGCGAAGGTCAAGGATTCGTCCCTGACCCCGTCGGCCCAGGTGCTGGCGGCGATGAGCGAGCGTAAAGAGAGCTTTGCGCAGTTCTCGCTGCATCAGAGCCAGGTGCATGCGGAGTACTTCCGCAGCGAGCCGTTGAAGGCAGAGGAACAGGCACGTTTTGAGGAGCTGGCGCGCAGTTCGCTGGCGCAGCAGGCGGAGCTTGAGCAGAACGAAGTGGGTGATTTTGACGTGTTTGTCGGGTCGTACCAGGCGAGCATCCTCGCCATCAGCAACTAAAAGCCTGACACAGACCCCTGTGGGAGCGGGCTTGCTCGCGAAAGCGTTGTATCAGTCGATGTATTCGGTGACTGATTCACCGCTTTCGCGAGCAAGCCCGCTCCCACATTTGGCCTATGCGCCTTCTAGCCTGGCGCGCGAGTTTCTCCTCATAAGCTAATTCGAAAATGTTATTTATTTTCGGATTCTTAGATCATTTAGTCTTCTCACACGCCGACCTCCGGCCGCCTGATGAGGACTTCCCCCTTGAAACTGCACTTCCCCCTTCGCCTCTTGGCGGCGTTGTCCCTGGCCGGTGCCAGCCTGTTTGCCCAGGCCGCCGACGTGACCATCGCTTACCAGACCACCGTTGACCCGGCGAAAGTCGCCCAGGCCGACGGCGCTTACGAAAAAGCCACCAACGCCAAGATCGACTGGCGCAAATTCGACAACGGTGCCGACATCATCGCCGCCATCGCTTCCGGTGACGTGCAGATCGGCTACCTCGGTTCCAGCCCGCTGACCGCTGCCGTGACCCGCAAGGTTCCGGTGGAAACCTTCCTGATCGCCACCCAGATCGGCGGGGCCGAGGCCCTGGTGGCCCGCAACGGTTCCGGGATCAATGGCCCGCAGGACCTGATCGGCAAGAAAGTCGCCGTGCCATTCGTTTCCACCGGCCACTACAGCCTGCTGGCCGCGTTGAAGCACTGGAACATCGACCCGTCCAAAGTGACCATCCTCAACCTCGCCCCGCCGGCCATCATCGCCGCCTGGAAACGTGGTGATATCGACGCCACCTACGTGTGGGACCCAGCGCTTGGCGTAGCCAAGGAAAACGGCAAGGTGCTGATCACCTCCGGCGAACTGGCCAAGTTCGGCGCGCCGACCTTCGATGCCTGGATCGTGCGTAAGGATTTCGCCGAGAAGCACCCGGAAATCGTCACGGCTTTTGCCAAGGTCACCCTGGATGCCTATGCCGCTTACCGCAAAGACCCACAAGCCTGGCTGGCTGACAAAGGCAACGTCGACAAACTGGTGAAGCTCTCCGGGGCCAAGGCCAGCGACATTCCGCTGCTGCTGCAAGGCAACGTCTACCCGCTGGCGGCTGACCAGGTCACCCTGCTCGGCGCACCGACCACCAAGGCTGTCACCGATACCGCCGCGTTCCTCAAGGAACAAGGCAAGGTCGACGCCGTACTGCCGGACTACGCCCCGTACGTCAGCCCGAAGTTCATCACTAACTGATACCAGGAGTTAACCGCGATGGCCTTGCTACAACTGGAGCGCATCAGCGCACAGTACCCAGGCAGCCCGGAGCCAGTACTGGCAGATATTTCCCTGAGCCTTGGGCCCCAGCAATTGCTGGTGGCCCTCGGCCCTTCCGGCAGTGGCAAGACTTCGCTGTTGAACCTGATTGCCGGCTTTGTCGAACCCAGCGCCGGGCGCATCACCCTTGACGGTGTGCCGGTAAAAGGACCGAGCGCCGAACGCGGCGTGGTGTTCCAGGACGACGCCCTGCTGCCCTGGCAGGACGTGCTGGCCAACGTCGGCTTCGGCCTGGAGTTGGCAGGCGTGCCCAAGGACCAGCGGGAAATCCGCGCCCGGGAAATGCTCGCCCTGGTGGACCTCGCCGGTTTCGACAGCCGCCGTATCTGGCAACTCTCCGGTGGCCAGAAGCAACGTGTCGGACTGGCCCGTGCATTGGCTGCCGACCCCCGCGTACTGCTGATGGACGAACCCTTCGGCGCCCTTGATGCCTTCACCCGCGAACAGATGCAGGAGCTGTTGCTGCAAGTCTGGCGGCGCACGGCCAAACCGGTATTCCTGATTACCCACGACATCGAAGAAGCGGTGTTCCTCGCCACGGATTTGATTCTGCTGGCGCCCAACCCCGGCCAGATCGTCGAGCGCCTGAGCCTGGACTTCGGCCAGCGCTACGCCGCCGGTGAGTCGGCACGCGCGATCAAGTCCGACCCGCGCTTTATCGAAACCCGCGAACACGTGCTGGGCAAGGTGTTCTCGCAAAGGCAGGTGTCCGCATGAGCAGTTACGAATTACCGGCCACGGCCACCAAGCCGGCGAGCAAACCCGTCGTGCCCGTGCGCCGCAGCCTGAGCACCCGCTGGATCAGCGTGCTGACCCTGGTGACCCTGGTTGCCATCTGGTGGGCCGTGACCGCCAGCGGGCTGATCGAGCCGCTGTTCCTGCCACCGCCTTCGGCCGTGCTGCAAAAAGGCTGGCTGCTGGCGACCACCGGCTACATGGATTCCACCCTGTGGCAGCACCTGGGCGCGAGCCTCAAGCGCATCGGCCTGGGCCTCGGCTTTGCCGTGCTGACCGCCGTGCCGGTGGGGATTGCCATCGGTTCCAACCGCATCGCCCGGGGCATTCTCGACCCGCTGATCGAGTTCTACCGGCCGATTCCACCACTGGCCTATCTGCCGCTGATCGTGATCTGGTGCGGCATCGGCGAGCTGTCCAAAGTACTGCTGATCTACCTGGCGATTTTTGCGCCGATTGCCATCGCGACCGCCACCGGCGTACGTACCGTCGACCCGGCCAAACTGCGCGCTGCGCAGTCGTTGGGCGCTACCCGGGCACAACTGATTCGCCATGTGATCCTGCCGAGCGCCCTGCCCGACATCCTCACCGGCGTGCGAATTGGCCTGGGCGTGGGTTGGTCGACCCTGGTAGCCGCAGAATTGATCGCGGCCACCAGCGGCCTGGGCTTCATGGTGCAGTCCGCCGCGCAATTCCTGGTCACCGACGTGGTGGTGCTGGGGATTCTGGTGATCGCGCTGATCGCCTTCGCCATGGAAATGGGCTTGCGTGCCCTGCAGCGCAAATTGGTGCCGTGGCATGGCCAGGCACACTGAAAAATTTTCGACGAGAATCCCATGAGCAGCCTGACCGTAACACCTCTCAGCACCGCCCTTGGCGCCCAGATCAGTGGCGTCGACATCACCCAACCGTTGAAGATTGAAGACCGCGACGCCATCGAACAGGCGCTGCTCAAGCATTCGGTACTGTTCTTCCGCAACCAGCCGATCAACCCGCAGCAACAGGCGCGGTTCGCGGCGAATTTCGGCGACCTGCACATTCACCCGATCTACCCCAACGTGCCGGAGCAGCCTGAAGTGCTGATCCTCGACACCGCCGTGACCGACGTGCGCGACAACGCCATCTGGCACACCGACGTGACCTTCCTGCCCACCCCGGCCCTCGGTGCGGTACTGAGCGCCAAGCTGCTGCCGGAGTTTGGTGGCGATACGTTGTGGGCCAGCGGGATTGCCGCGTATGAGGCGTTGTCCGAGCCGTTCAAGAAGCTGTTGGACGGTTTGACGGCAACCCATGACTTCACCCGCTCCTTCCCGCTGGAGCGTTATGGCAACACGCCGGAAGATTTGGCGCGCTGGGAAGAAGCCCGGCGCAAGAACCCGCCGCTGTCTCACCCGGTGATTCGTACGCACCCGGTGAGCGGGCGTAAGTCGCTGTTCGTCAGCGAGGGGTTCACCAGCAAGATCAACGAACTGGAGCCGGCGGAAAGCGACGTGGTGTTGAAGCTGCTGTTTGCCCATGCAACACGGCCGGAATTCACCATTCGCTGGCGTTGGCAGGAAAATGACGTGGCGTTCTGGGATAACCGCGTGACCCAGCATTACGCGGTGGATGATTACCGGCCGCAGCGGCGGGTGATGCATCGGGCGACGATTCTTGGAGATGTGCCGTTCTAGCAGGCACACCACAAATCAAATGTGGGAGCGGGCTTGCTCGCGAAAGCGGTGAATCAGTCGACATATCCAGTGACTGACACTCCGCTTTCGCGAGCAAGCCCGCTCCCACATTGGGTAGAGGTTGATGCCGGAATCGGGCTCTACCGCTTATTCAGCCGTAGACGGCTTCTCCCACAGGTTAATCCCGCCTTCCTGGGCAAACCGATCAATCTCCGCCAGTTCCTGCGCGCTGAAGCTCAGGTTCTGCAACGCACCGACGTTTTCAATGATCTGCTCCGGCCGGCTCGCACCGATCAGGGCGCTGGTGACCCGTGGATCACGCAACGTCCACGCCAACGCCATCTGCGCCAGGCTCTGGCCACGGCGCTTGGCAATTTCATTCAGCGCGCGGGCGTGGGCGATGTTGGCCTCGGACAAGTGCTTGGCCTGCAACGAACCACCCCCCGGACGATTGACCCGCGCATCCGCCGGTACGCCGTTGAGGTATTTGTCGGTCAGCAGGCCCTGGGCCAATGGCGTGAACGCGATCACCCCGGCACCGAGTTCTTCGGTGACGTCCAGCAGGTCTTTTTCCACCCAGCGGTTGAGCAGGTTGTAGGCCGGCTGGTGGATCAGCAGCGGGACTTTCCACTCCTGGAGCAGCGCCGCAATTTCCCGGGTTTTCACGCCGGAGTAGGACGAGATCCCGATGTACAACGCCTTGCCCTGTTGCACGGCGGTGGCCAGTGCGCTGGCGGTTTCTTCCAGCGGGGTGTCGGCATCAAAACGGTGGGAGTAGAAGATGTCCACATAGTCGACGCCCAGGCGTTGCAGGCTCTGGTCGAGGCTCGCCAGCACGTACTTGCGCGAACCGCCGCCCTGGCCATAAGGGCCCGGCCACATGTCCCAGCCCGCCTTGCTGGAGATGATCAGTTCATCGCGGTAATGCTTGAAGTCTTCCCGCAGCAAACGACCGAAGTTGATCTCGGCGCTGCCGTATGGAGGGCCGTAGTTGTTGGCCAGGTCGAAGTGGTTGATACCCAGGTCGAACGCGGTGCGCAGCAAGGCGCGCTGGGTATCGATCGGGGTGCTGTCGCCAAAGTTGTGCCACAGCCCCAGGGACAGTGCCGGCAGCACCAGTCCGCTGCGACCTACGCGGCGGTAAGGAATAGATTCATAGCGGTTTTCGGCAGCAATGTAAGTCATCGAATCCTCTCTTGGACTTGGGGCAAATAAGGCCCGGGAATAAGCATATTCCCGGGCCTTTTAAGCAGCTGAATCGCTTAAGTCTGCCTATCCCTTTTACAGCAAAGTCCTACCAGAGTGGAACGACGTAGCTTACATAGAAGCGGTTTTCATCTTGCACCGTGGCACCGGTGATATCCGGGCTGGCGTGGGCATTTCGCCAGGTCACGCCCAGGCCTTTGAGGGTGCCGGTGGGCACCTGGTAAGCCACGGTGACGTTACGTTCCCATTCGCTCGTAGTGCCTTGGGTGGTGCGGATGTCATCGCCGTGTGCGTAGGACGTGGCGAAGGTCAGGCCGTTAAGGCCGAGTTTGCCGAAGTCATATTTGTACTGCGCCAGCCAGGTGCGCTCGCCGGCATGCTGGAATTTGTTCAGTTGCATGTTGGTGAGTGCCGGGGTGTCGGCGCCCGAGCCCGGGCCCTGGTTGCTGGCACCGCTGTTCAGGCCGGAATCCAGGTACGGGAAGTCGCTGTCGCCGCTGTTTTTCTGGATGCCCAGGCCGACGGTATGGCCGTCCAGGCTGTAGCTTTCCAACAGGCTGACGGTGGACTGGTTGATGCGGCCCTTGGAGGTGCCATCGCCGTAGAGACCCGCAGCCGAATAGTCTTTGTCGCCCGCGGCGTTTTCACCCACACCCAGGCTGCGGTACAGGCGCACGTCGGTGTCGATCGCGCCGACAGGCAAGGCGTCATGGCGCTTGGCACCGAGGAAGAACTGCTGGTAGTAATCCTCAAGGTTGGAGTACCACAGGCTGACGGTGGTGTCCGGCAAACCTTTGTAGTCCGCGCCGCCGTAGAGGAAGCGATCGCTCTCTTTGGTGCCGCCGGCGGTGATCATGCCCTGGTCGCCGGTTTCGTTGCGGATCTTGGTCTTGAGGATGTCACCGGCGGTAAAGATGAAGTCGGTCAAGTCCTTGGAAACCAACTGCACGCCGGTGTTGGTCTGCTGGTACAGGCGGCCGTCGGTGTTGGCCAGCACCGGGTTGTTGCCGTACAGCGTACCGACGCGCAATTCATCCTGGGCGAAGCGCATCTTGAAGGTCGGGCTGAGCACGCCGAACTGGTCGGCCGACTTGCCGTTATCCAGCGGGAACATGCTGCCGGGGTAGCGGCCCTGGTGATCCTTGTCATTGAGGTCGCCGCCGGAGTCCAGTTTCAAACCGTAGAACGCCTGCAGGTCCAGGCCAAAGCCCACCGGCCCATCGGTGTAGCCGGACTTGAAGTTGAACTCAAAACCCTGGCCCCAATCGCGGATGCTGTGGGCCTTGTTATTGCTGTTCACCACATCCCGCCCCTGCTGGTTGAGGTAGCGGTTGAGCAGGGTCACGTCGGCGTGGCTGTCATCGATAAAATCGGCGTGGGCGGACAGCATAAAGCTCGCCATGGCGGCACCCACCATGGGGCTCAATAACGTCTTCATTGGTACCGGTCTCCGTCACTGTTCTGAAATGAAAGCGTCAAACGCTTCACACAATTAGGCGATGGCCATGTGACAGTTCGGAGTCAAAACACCCTTTACCCGGATGAAATTAAATTTAAGAAACCCAGTAAAGACGCGGGTTAGCGGGCAGTGGCGAAGATTTCGGCGAGCCAATCGACGAACACCCGCACCCTCGGCGACATGTGTCGGTTTTGCGGGTAGAGCACCGAAACCGGCATGGGCGGCGGTGGTGTATCAATGAGGATTTCCTGCATAACGCCCTGGTTGATCAGCTCGGCGATGCGGTAGTGCGGGCACTGGATAATGCCCAGTCCGGCGACTGCGCTGGCGGCATAAATCTCTGCGCCGAACACCGACAGAGCCCCCTCGATCGTCACTTCCTGCACCTGGCCGTCGACCATGAATTCGAAGGGGAACAGCTTCGCGGTGGTGCGTGAAACATAGTTCACCGCACGGTGCTCGCCCAGGTCGGCGAGGCGCTTCGGCTCGCCGTATTTGCGCAGGTAGGCCGGGCTCGCGCAGGTCACCTGGCGCAGCGTCGCAACCCGGCGACCGATCAACGCCGAATCCCCCAGGGTGCCCGCCCGCAGCACACAATCCACGCCTTCGGCGATCAGGTCGACGAAGCGGTCCGCCTCGCTGATGGACAGCTCAATTTCCGGGTAGCTCGCCATGAATTGCGGCAGCGCCGGGATCACGAAGTACTTGGCCAGTGTGCCGTGCAAATCCACCCGCAGGCGGCCCTTGGGGGCCACCGAGCGGAAGGCCAGTTCCGCCTCTTCCAGCTCCGCCAGCAGTTGCACACAGCGCAGGTAGTAGGCCTCGCCATCCAGCGTGGGGCGGACGCGGCGGGTACTGCGCTCAAGCAACCGTGTGCCCAGCCAGGCCTCGAACTGGTTGAGGGTGTGGGTCAGGGTGGCGCGCGGCAGGTTCAGGTCATCGGCCGCCAGCGTGAAGCTGCTGCGTTCGTAAATCCTCACGAACACTTTCATCGCTTTGACCTGGTCCACGGCGCGTCTCCATTGTTGGCGATTCTTGAACAGTCAAGGCAACTCTGGCGCATTTATCGGCCTGGGTAAACATGTGAATCTGCTTCCACACCCAACCACTGCCCCAGCCCCAAGGAAACCAGATCATGACTACCCAAGTTGCTATCGTTACCGGCGCCTCACGCGGCATCGGCGCCGTGGTTGCCAGACAACTGGCTGCCGACGGTTATGCCGTCGCCATCAACTACGCCAACAGCGCCACCGAAGCGTCAAGGCTGGTAGTGGAGTTGCGCCAGGCCGGCCACCAAGCCATAGCGATCCAGGGCGACGTGGCCAGCGCCGCCGACGTCAAGCGCCTGTTCGACGAGACAGAAGCCCAGCTGGGCAAGGTTGATGTGCTGATCAACAACGCCGGGATTCTCAAGGTGCTGCCGCTGGCCCAACACAGCGATGAGCTCTACAACCAGAACTTCGACATCCATACCCGCGGCACCTTCAACGCCCTGCGTGAAGCCGCCACCCGCCTGAACGACGGCGGGCGCATCGTCAATTTCTCCAGCAGCACCGTCGGCCTCAACTTCCCCGGTTATGCGGTGTACATCGCCAGCAAGGCGGCGGTGGAATCCCTGACCCAGGTGTTCGCCAAGGAAATGCGCGGCCGGCGCATCACCGTCAACGCCGTTGCCCCGGGGCCGGTGGCGACCGAACTGTTCCTGCATGGCAAAAGCGAAGAGCAGATCCAGGGCCTGGCCAAGATGGCACCCCTGGAACGCCTGGGCCAACCGGAAGATATCGCCAGCGTGGTGGCGTTCCTGGTAAGCCCGGCCGGTGGTTGGGTGAACGGGCAAATCCTGCGGGCCAATGGTGGTTTGGTCTGAAGGCCGGCAAACGCTCGTTCAACGGCAAACTACTATTGTGGCGAGGGAGCTTGCTCCCGCTGGAGTGCGCAGCGCTCCCATCTTTTTTGGGGCCGCTGCGCAGCCCAGCGGGAGCAAGCTCCCTCGCCACAGGTTTGGTGTTCATGGAAAATCAGCGGGTATCAGGAGACTTCAGATATGCACACCGCCCTCGTCATCACCGCCGGCCTGATCCTCCTCGCGCTGATGCTGTTCATCGGCCAAAAGTTGGGCGTCAGCCGGCACATTCTGGCCTACAGCTTTGTCGGGATCTGGCTGGTGGTGTCGGTGGTGAACGGCGCGGTAGGTGTGGTCACTGCCGGCCAGCCCCTGGTCTCGGAGCTGGTGATCGGCAGCGGGGTATTCGGTGCGCCGTTGGTGGCACTGGCCCTGTTTATCAGGACCTGAGCCTTAACGAACCAGGTGCAGGAACTGCATGTGCCGTTCGTACTGGTCGAGGATGTCGTTGATGATCTGCTCCTTGGTGTAGCCCACCAGATCGTAGTCCTGACTGCCCTCGCTCAAGTGCACTTCCGCCCGGTAGTAGCGGCGGTTGTTGAGCTGCTTGGAACCCATGCCGCCCCGTGCGAATGACGGGGTGAAATAGCCGCGCATCTGCACCTGATACACAAACGGGTGCTGCTCGCCGTGGCCGATCTCCAGGCTGACGCTGTCATTGGCCGGGTCAGGCTGGGTGACCACGTTGAGGCCTTTTTCGACAAACACCGCCGTCACTTCTTCGATGGCCGGGCGCACCGTGGTCTCGAGGAAACGGTACACCTCATCCCGTGACGGGAAATGCACCGCCTGGCTCAGGCGCTGGCGCCAACCGCCCGTGCCCTTGCGTGAGCCCGATACCGGCGCGAGGGAATGCATCTGCGCAATCTGCTTCTGCGACTCAAGGTAGAACGCCTTGTGCAGCCCCCACATCATCAGCAGCAGGATCATCGAGAACGGTAGCGAGGTCAGGACCACGGCCGACTTGAGCGAGTCGATGCTGCCGGCAAACAGCAGCGCGCTGGTCACCAACGCGGTCATCGCGCCCCAGAACACCCGCAGCCACTTCGGCCCGTCTTCATCGGCGTTGCCGCCTTTGGCCGACAAGGTCGAGAGCACCACGGTGCCGGAGTCGGCCGAAGTGACGAAGAACACGAAGCTGATAAACACCGTGACGGCGATCACCGTTTTGCTCCACGGGTAGGTTTCCAGCAGCAGGTAGAGGCTCATCGACGGGTCATCAATGGCCGACTGACCGAGCGCCGTGAGGCCGTGGTTGAGCACCTGGTCGATGGCGCTGTTGCCGAAGATCGACATCCACGCCAGGGTGAAGCCCAGCGGGATCAACAGCACGCCGAACACGAATTCACGGATGGTACGACCGCGGGAAATGCGCGCGATAAACAGGCCTACGAACGGCGACCATGCGATCCACCAGGCCCAATAGAACACGGTCCAGCCGCCCAGCCAGTCGCTCGGTTTGTCGTAGGCGTAGAGGTCGAAACTCTTGGTCGGCAAGGCGCCGAGGTAGTCGCCGATGTTCTGGATCAGGGTGTTGAGCAAGTGCTGGGTAGGGCCGGCGAACAACACGAACAGCAGCAGCGCACAGGCCAGCAGCATGTTGATGTCGGACATCACCCGCACGCCTTTATCGACACCGGAGACCGCCACCAGGATCGCCGCGCCCATCATCAAGGTGATGAGGCCGACCTGGATCCACTGGGTGTGGGCCACGCCGAACAGGTAATCGAGCCCGGAGTTGAGATGCAACACGCCAAAGCCCATGTCGGCGCCGAGGCCGAACACCGTGGCGATGATGCCGAAGCCGTCCACCGCATAACCGATGGGGCCGTTGATGCGCTTGCCGATCAGCGGGTACAGCGCCGAGCGCAACGCCAGCGGCAGGTTATGCCGGTAGGCGAAGTACGCCAGGGCCATGCCGACGAAGGCGAACACGCCCCAGCCATGCAGGCCCCAGTGCAGAAACAGGATCTGCATGGCCTGGCGCGCCGCGTCACCGTTCAGGGCCTCGCCCTGGGGCGGTTGCACCAGGTGAGTCAGGGGTTCGGACACGCAGAAGAAAAACAGCGTGATGCTGATCCCGGCGGCGAACAGCATGCCGGCCCAGGACAGGTAACTGAATTCGGGCTCGTCGTGGTCGGCACCGAGTTTGATCTTGCCGTAGCCCGATAACGCGGTGACCACCACGAAGACCAGATACAGGGTCATCGCCAGCATGTAGTACCAGCCGACCGTGTTGGCCGCCCAGTTTTGTGCGGCCAGCAGCCAGGCGCCGGCTTGTTCGGGAATCGCGATGACGGTCAGGCCGAACAGCAGGATGAAGCTCGCGGCGAAGTAAAACACCGGCGGGTTCATGCGGACCAGACCGCTGGAAGGTGTGGACGATGCACTCATGTAGGGCGCACCTCAAGGGTATGGGATGTGGCTGTAAAAAACGGACTCAGCAAAGGTAAGCCTCCTGTTGTGAGCGGGCAGCGAACCACCGATTTAACTTGAACGAACAGTCAAGTTAAACATGGATAGGGGTTTGAGGACTAATCGCAGGGCTGAGTGGTAGGTGTTTCCTACACTAGCTCAAGGAAAGGTATGACGTATGGGGATGACGAAACGTTCAGCGATTGCTGAGTGAAATACGGCTCGAATTTGAGTAGTGCGGCTCAAATTTGGAATGCAGACAAAATGTGGGAGCGGGCTTGCTCGCGAATGCGGCGTGTCAGCCAACACTTCTGGCGACTGATACACCGCATTCGCGAGCAAGCCCGCTCCCACATTGGATCTGTGTGATCGTTAGAGAGGGCGCTGCTCTATTTCTGCGTCCCATCATCATGCTGCAGATTCGCCTGGGTCAGGTTCGCCCCTGCCGGCACACTGCGCGTCAGCCACACATTGCCGCCAATGGTCGAGCCCTTGCCGATGGTAATCCGCCCCAGGATCGTCGCCCCGGCGTAGATCACCACGTCATCCTCGACAATCGGATGCCGCGGATGGCCTTTCTGCAATTGCCCATCCTCATCCGCCGGGAAACGCTTGGCGCCCAATGTCACGGCCTGGTAGATCCGTACCCGCTCGCCGATGATCGCCGTCTCGCCAATCACCACACCCGTCCCGTGGTCGATAAAGAAGCTCGGGCCGATCTGCGCGCCCGGGTGAATATCAATCCCGGTCGCCGAATGCGCGATTTCCGCACTGATGCGCGCCAGCAACGGCAAGCCTGCCCGATACAAGTGGTGCGCCAGGCGATGGTGAATCACCGCCAAAATCCCCGGGTAGCACAACAGCACTTCATCCACGCTGCGCGCCGCCGGGTCGCCGTGGTAGGCGGCGAGCACGTCGGTGTCCAACAGGCTGCGCAAGCCTGGCAACGCCAGGGCGAAATCCTGGATCAGGTGGATGGCATGGGCGTCGACTTCACTGTCATCCTGGCCACCTTGCCGCGCGGCATACCGCAGCTCCAGGCGCGCCTGGGCGAGCAATGCATTCAGCGCCACATCCAAGGTGTGGCCGACGTAGAAGTCTTCACTTTCTTCACGCAGGTCCACCGGCCCCAGACGCATGGGGAACAGAGCACCACACAACGCCTCGAGAATCTGCGCCACGGCTTCCCGTGAAGGCAGCTCGCGCCCGCCCTGCTCGCCGCTGACCCGGCCGTTGCGGGTGCGCCACTGGTCCCGGGCGCTGCGCAGCTGGCTGACGATGGTCTGTAATTGCCAATGACTGGAACGCTCACTCACGGTCTTCACTCCTGACGAAATGCCCATCACTTTACGGCAAGGAACCTGAGCGTCCTTAAGAACCAATAGTGCAATGCTAATAACCCGTCGACATAAGCGATTGGCGGTTGCCGACGCAAAAGTGCCTGCCTATAGTCCCAGCATCTCTGACCACCCGTGCGTAGCCATGATCAAACAACAGCTCGACCGCTTTAACCGTCTGGAACTGCTGGGCGGCGCCACCGCCCTGGAAAAACTCGAGCGGCTGTCGGCCTGGCTGGGGCGTGACGTCTACGTCAAACGCGACGACACCACGCCGCTGGCGATGGGCGGCAACAAGCTGCGCAAACTTGAATACCTTGCCGCCGATGCGCTGGCCCAGGGTGCCGATACCCTGGTGACCGCCGGCGCGATCCAGTCCAACCATGTACGCCAGACCGCTGCGCTGGCCGCCAAGCTGGGCCTGGGCTGCGTTGCCCTGCTGGAAAACCCGACGGGCACCGAAGACCCCAACTACCTGGCCAACGGCAACCGCCTGTTGCTGGAGCTGTTCGACGCCAAGGTCGAGTTGGTGGAGAACCTGGACAACGTCGACGACCAGCTCAACGCCCTCGCCGACCGCCTGCGCAGCAACGGCAAGAAGCCGTACCTGGTGCCCATCGGCGGCTCCAACGCCCTCGGCGCCCTGGGTTACGTGCGCGCCGGGCTGGAGCTGGCCGGGCAGATTGAAGACAGCGGCATCCCGTTCTCCACCGTGGTCCTGGCCTCCGGCAGCGCCGGCACCCACAGCGGCCTGGCCCTGGCGCTGGCCGAAGTGCTGCCGGACCTGCAAGTGATTGGCATCACGGTGTCCCGTACCGACGAAGCCCAGCGCCCCAAGGTGCAGGGCCTGGCCGAACGTACGGCCGAATTGCTCGGCGTGCCGCTGCCGGACGCGTTCAAGGTGATCCTGTGGGACGAGTACTTCGCCCCCCGTTATGGCGAGCCGAGTGCCGGCACGCTGGCGGCGATCAAGCTGGTGGCCAGCCAGGAAGGCCTGCTGCTGGACCCGGTCTACACGGGCAAGGCCATGGCCGGGTTGCTGGATGGCATTGGACGCCAGCGCTTTGAAGAGGGGCCGATCATCTTCCTGCACACGGGTGGCGCACCGGCGTTGTTTGCTTATGATTCGAGCTTTTGATATTCCATAAAGAAATATCAATCTGATTTTATATTATTTTCAAGTCTTAAAAACCGGCTTTATAGTCGCGCCGTAGGCGAGCTTGATGGCGATACGCATGACTGGGCAGATCCAAAACACCAAGTTGATGCAATCGCGGGCAAGCCCGGCTCCCACACACCGCGCTTTTAAGGCAGGATACGACTACCGCGTCACCTGCATCGCTCAACATAAAAAACACAGGGGCTCTTCATGACTATTTCCGTATTCCGTCGCACGTTACTGGTTGGCACATTGGGGCTGGCGCTTGGCGCCGGGTGGCTCGGTCAGGCAGTTGCCGGCGAGCAGTTGGACAACATCAAGAAAGCCGGCGAAATCAAGATTGGCCTGGAAGGCACCTACCCGCCGTTCAGCTTCGTCGATGAAAGCGGCAAGCTCAGCGGTTTCGAGGTCGAGTTGTCCGAAGCGCTGGCCAAGAAGCTGGGCGTCAAGGTCAAGCTGCAGGCCACGCCGTGGGATGGCATCCTCGCCGCCCTGGAATCCAAGCGCCTGGACGCGGTCGTCAACCAGGTGACCATCTCCGATGCGCGCAAGGAAAAGTATGACTTCTCCAAGCCTTACACCGTCTCCGGGATCCAGGCGCTGACCCTGGCGAAGAACGTCGACACCATCAAGACCGCCGACGACCTGGCCGGCAAGAAAATCGGTGTGGGCCTGGGCACCAACTACGAACAATGGCTCAAGGAAAACCAACCGAAAGCCATCGTCAAAACCTACAACGATGACCCAACCAAGTTCCAGGACCTGCGCATCGGCCGTGTCGACGCCATCCTGATCGACCGCCTCGCCGCGCTGGAATACGCCAAGAAAGCCAAGGATACAGCCGCCGCAGGTGCTGCGTTCTCCCGTCAGGAAGCCGGTATTGCCCTGCGCAAAGGCGAGCCTGAACTGCTGGCCGCGGTGAACAAGGCTCTGGACGAACTGCGCGCCGACGGTACCTTGAAGAAGCTGTCCGAGAAGTACTTCAACGCTGACGTTACTCAATAATGGAAGCAGGTTTCCAACTCGCGCTGGACTCCGCGCCCTTTCTGCTCAAGGGCGCGTACTTCACGGTCATCCTTAGCCTCGGCGGGATGTTTTTCGGCTTGCTGCTGGGCTTCGGCCTGGCCTTGATGCGCCTGTCGCGCTTCAAGCTGTTGAGCTGGACCGCCCGCGTCTACGTGTCGTTCTTTCGCGGCACGCCCTTGCTGGTACAGCTGTTCCTGATCTACTACGGCTTGCCGCAAGTGGGCATCGAGCTGGATCCGATCCCGGCGGCCATGATCGGCTTCTCGCTGAACATGGCTGCTTATGCCTGTGAAATCCTGCGTGCCGCCATCGGTTCCATCGAGCGCGGCCAGTGGGAAGCTGCGGCCAGTATCGGCATGACCCGTGCGCAGACCCTGCGCCGGGCCATCCTGCCGCAGGCCATGCGCACGGCCTTGCCGCCGCTGGGCAACAGCTTTATTTCCCTGGTCAAGGACACTGCCCTGGCCGCCACCATCCAGGTGCCGGAGCTGTTCCGCCAGGCGCAATTGGTCTCGGCCCGTACCTTCGAAATTTTCACCATGTATCTGTCCGCCGCCTTGATCTACTGGATTCTTGCCAGCGTCCTGGCGCACGTGCAAAACCGCCTGGAAGCACGAGTCAACCGGCATGACCTGGAGTCTTGAAGCATGATCGTGGTTGAAAAACTGACCAAACAATTCAAGGGTCAGGTGGTGCTTAACGGGATCGACCTTGAGGTCAAGGAAGGCGAAGTCGTCGCCATCATCGGCCCCAGCGGTTCCGGCAAGACCACTTTGCTGCGCTGCCTGAATTTCCTCGAAGAACCCACCAGTGGCCGAATCAAGGTCGGTGACATCGAGATCGACAGCAGCCGCCCGCTCAACCAACAGCAAAGCTTGGTGCGGCGCCTGCGCCAGCACGTGGGTTTTGTGTTCCAGAACTTCAACCTGTTCCCGCACCGCACGGCCCTGGAGAACGTCATCGAAGGCCCGATCGTGGTCAAGAAGATGCCCCGGGCCGCCGCAGATGCCCTGGGCCGCAAGCTATTGGCCAGGGTTGGCCTGGCAGGCAAGGAAGACGCCTATCCACGCCGCCTCTCCGGTGGGCAGCAGCAACGGGTGGCCATTGCCCGGGCCCTGGCGATGGAGCCCGAGGTGATCCTGTTCGATGAGCCGACTTCGGCCCTGGACCCGGAGCTGGTAGGCGAAGTACTGGCGACCATTCGCAGCCTCGCGGAAGAAAACCGCACCATGGTCATCGTGACCCACGAAATGAGTTTCGCCCGGGATGTGGCCAACCGGGTGATCTTCTTCGACAAGGGCGTCATTGTTGAACAAGGCGAAGCCAAGGCGCTGTTTGCCAACCCGAAAGAAGAACGTACCCGGCAGTTTCTCAGCAAGTTCATCAACAACTAACTTGCGCCGATTCATTGTAAGAAGCTTCGCTTTATAGAGTTGCCGAAAGGCAACTCGCCTCTTTAGTGTTTTTGGGGAAACACCCTTTATTCATTGGGTAAAAGTCACCCTGAAGCACGCACTTGCAGCGCCCTCCCAGTAAGACCCTTCTGAATATTCCATAACCCCCTGTTTGCCCCGCCCAGCCTCTTGACGCCAACTAACCAAGCCTCTTATCTAACGCCCAGAGGATTGGATCCATTCTGGTTTTTTATTAAATCGTTTCTTTCGGACTACGTCGCCTGCCCGCGCCTGATGTCCGGAACGATTGCTGCTGGCTGCACCAAGGAGATTATTTATGAAGCGTATTTCCACCCAGGCGCTGCTCACTGCCCCGACCTTGCCCCAGGCCCATCGAGAAGGCATCAATGCCCTCGCTGCGACAAACCTGCAGGTCGACATCGCGCCTTACTGCGGCATGGACGAGGGCGACCTGATCGAGTTGTTCTGGAACAACTGCTTTGCCGCCTCCCGGCGCATCACCGCCGGCAAGATCGGCATGCCCACCAGCCTGCGAGTGCCGGAGAGCTTTGTGCAAAATGGCCCGGCACGGATTCATTACCGGGTCATGCAGGTCGGCCACGGCCCGGCGCGCTCGGCCATCACCCGGGTGCAGGTCAAGACCGACTACCCCGGCGGCATGCCCTCGGCACTGAGCCTTGATGAAAACCAGAACCTGGCCGCCGTCAGCCTGCCCGAGACCATCCGTCGCCATGGCGTCAACAGCAGCCAGATCCGTCGTGGCGTGCCCCTGACCATCGAGCCGTACCTGAACATGGCGACCGATGACGAGATCACCCTGCGCTGGGGTGACGTGCGCCTGGACCTGCCGAGCATCCAGGCTGGCGATGTGGGCAAGGCGGTGCAGGTGTGGGTGCCGTCGGCCATCATTGTCGAGGCCGGGGACGACCATCGCCTCGAAGTGACCTACTGCATTCTCGACCGGGTCGGCAACAATTCAAGCTGGGCGCCAGCCCGCATCCTGCGCATCGCCGCGCTCGCTCCCCAGGCCCCGACCAGCCCCGCCAGGGCCCCGCTGGCCTACCAGCCCCGTCGCCCCGGCTCGCCCTGTGAACCGGGGTGACAGACCTTCTATGCATATTCCTAAAAGTTAGTTTATTAAAAAATTTAACACGCTTAGGGTATATGCACCGGACCACCGGACATTCCTGATTTTTTATCTTTTCAACGGATGTGAGGTAGGTATGGTCAAAATTACCCCGGTGCGTAACGCCAGGGCATTGCGTGCAGCCAAGGAGCGGCGCTGATGTCTAACTTGGCACAAACACCCCCCCAGAGTGATCTGGACGTTGCCCCGCTGTTGTTGCCCGCCAAAGTGCTGCGCAACGACGCCGAGGCCCTGAGCGCCGCCCACGAGCTGGCACAGGCCGCGCGCCTGCAAGCGGCCAGGCGCGATCAGCAACGCAAACTGCCCTGGGCTGAAATCGAACACTTCACCCGCAGCGGCCTGGGCAGTATTTCCATTCCCCGTGAGTACGGCGGCCCGCAGGTGTCCTTCGTGACCCTGGCCGAGGTGTTCGCGATCATCAGCGCGGCCGACCCGGCGCTGGGGCAAATCCCGCAGAACCATTTCGGCATCCTGCACGTGCTGCAAGGTGCGGCCAGCGAGCGCCAGAAAAAGCAGCTGTTCCAGAGCGTGCTGGATGGCTGGCGCATCGGCAACGGCGGCCCGGAACGCGGTACCAAAAACACCCTGGACCTCAAGTCACGCATCACCGCCGAAGGTGACGGCTACGTCGTCAGTGGCCAGAAGTTCTACTCCACTGGCGCGCTGTTCGCCCATTGGGTGGCGGTCAAGGCCTTGAACGATGACGGCAAAGTCGTCATGGCGTTCGTGCGCCGTGGCACCGAAGGCCTGCGTATCGTCGATGACTGGTCAGGCTTTGGCCAACGCACCACCGCCAGCGGCACAGTGCTGCTGGATCAAGTGGCGGTGGACGCCGAACTGGTGGTGGAAACCTGGCGACTCGGCGAAACACCGGGCATCCAGGGTGCAGTCTCGCAATTGATCCAGGCGGCCATCGACGCCGGCATCGCCCGTGGCGCGATCGACGACACCATCAGCTTTGTACGCGAACGCTCGCGGCCATGGATCGACGCCAAGGTCGAACGGGCCAGCGATGACCTGTATGTGATCGCCGATATCGGCAAGCTGAAGATCGAACTGCACGCCGCTGAAGCCCTGCTGCGCAAGGCCGGCCAGGTACTGGACCAAGTCAGCGCCGCGCCGATCACCGCGCAGTCCGCCGCACGCGCCTCGATTGCCGTGGCCGAAGCCAAGGTGCTGACCACCGAGATTTCCCTGCTCGCCAGCGAAAAGCTGTTCGAGCTGGCCGGCAGCCGCGCGACCCTCGCCGAATTCAACCTCGACCGCCACTGGCGCAACGCCCGGGTGCACACCCTGCACGACCCGGTCCGATGGAAGTACCACGCGGTGGGCGCTTACCACCTCAACGGCACTTTGCCTGCCCGACATTCCTGGATTTAACCGACCAGACCTCTGGAGAATACGCATGACCCTTTCTCATCACGTCGCGGTTATTACCAGCGATGAACAAGCCCTTATTGTCGCCAGCGACCTGGCCGAAGACTTCCGCCGCGACAGCGCCTTGCGTGACCGTGAACGCCGCCTGCCCTTGCCTGAGCTGGACGTGTTTTCCCGCTCCGGCCTGTGGGGCATCAGCGTACCCAAGGAGTTCGGTGGTGCCGGCGTTTCCAACGTCACCCTGGCCAAGGTCACGGCACTGATTGCCCAGGCGGATGCGTCCCTGGGGCAGATCCCGCAGAACCATTTTTATGCCCTCGAAGTGCTGCGGGTGAACGGCAGCCCGGCGCAGCAAAAACGCCTGTACGCCGAAGTGCTCGCCGGCCAGCGCTTCGGCAATGCCCTGGCAGAACTGGGCACCAAGACCGCCCACGACCGCATCACCAAGATCACCCGCGACGGTGACGGTTTCCGTATCACCGGCCGCAAGTTCTACTCGACCGGCGCGATCTACGCCCAACGTATTCCCACGTCCGTGGTGGACGAAAACGGTGTGCAGCAACTGGCCTTTGTCACCCGTGACAGCGAGGGCCTGAGCGTGATCGACGACTGGAGCGGCTTCGGCCAGCGCACCACCGGCAGCGGTTCGGTGGTGTTCGATAACGTGTGGGTCGCGGCCCAGGACGTGATCCCGTTCCAGAGTGCCTTCGAACGCCCGACCACTGTCGGCCCGCTGGCGCAGATCCTTCACGCCGCCATCGACACCGGTATCGCCCGCGCTGCCTATGAGGATGCGCTGCACTTCGTGCGCACCAAGACCCGGCCGTGGATCGATGCCACCAGCGACAAGGCCACCGAAGATCCGCTGACCCTGAAAAGCTTCGGCCACTTGAGCATCCGCCTGCACGCCACCGAAGCCCTGCTGGAACGCTCAGGCGAATTCCTCGACCGCGCCCAGGCCGACAGCAATGCCGACACCGTCGCGGCCGCATCCATCGCGGTCGCCGAAGTGCGCGCCCTCAGCACCGAGATTTCCCTGGCGGCCGGCAGCACCCTGTTCGAACTTGCCGGCAGCCAGGCGACCCTCGCCGAACACGGCCTGGACCGCCACTGGCGCAACGCCCGGGTACACACCCTGCACGATCCGGTGCGCTGGAAGTACTTTGCTGTGGGCAATTACTACCTCAACGATGAAAACCCGCCACTGCGGGGGACTATCTGATGGCGAAGAAAAAGATCCTGCTCAATGCCTTCAACATGAACTGCATCGGGCACATCAACCACGGCCTGTGGACCCATCCACGGGACAACTCGACCCAGTACAAAACCATCGAGTACTGGACCGAACTGGCGCAGTTGCTGGAACGCGGACTGTTCGACGGGCTGTTCATCGCCGACATTGTCGGCGTGTATGACGTCTACCAGAACTCGGTGGACGTGCCGCTCAAGGAGGCGATCCAGCTGCCGGTCAACGACCCGTTGCTGTTGGTCTCGGCCATGGCGGCGGTGACCAAAAACCTTGGCTTCGGCCTGACCGCCAACCTCACCTACGAACCGCCGTATCTGTTCGCCCGGCGCATGTCGACCCTCGACCACCTGAGCCGTGGCCGGGTGGGCTGGAACATCGTCACCGGCTACCTCGACAGCGCCGCCAAGGCCATGGGCCTCACCGAGCAGGTCGAGCACGACCGGCGCTACGACCAGGCCGACGAATACCTGGAAGTGCTCTACAAACTCTGGGAAGGCAGCTGGGAAAACGACGCGGTGATCAACGATCCGCAGGCGCGGGTGTATGCCCAGCCGGAGAAGGTGCACAAGGTCGAGCACAAGGGCGAGTTCTATCAGGTGGAGGGTTATCACCTGTGCGAGCCGTCGCCGCAGCGCACGCCGGTGCTGTTCCAGGCGGGCAGCTCCGACCGTGGGCTGCTGTTTGCCGGGCGCCACGCCGAGTGCGTATTCATCAGCGGGCAGAACAAGGCCTCGACCAAGATCCAGGTGGACAAGGTGCGCGCCAGCGCCGTGGAAGCCGGGCGCAACCCGGACGACATCAAAGTGTTCATGGGCCTGAACGTGATTGTCGGCGCCACCGAAGAAGCTGCGTGGGCCAAGCACGCCGAGTACCTGAGCTACGCCAGTGCGGAAGCCGGCGTGGCGCATTTCTCGGCATCCACGGCGATTGATTTTTCACAGTACGAAATCGACGAACCGATCCAGTACGTGAAGAGCAACGCCATCCAGTCCGCGACCAAGAACCTGCAGAACAATGACTGGACCCGGCGCAAGTTGCTTGAGCAACACGCTCTTGGCGGGCGCTACATCACCCTGGTGGGTTCGCCGGCACAGGTGGCGGATGAACTTGAATCATGGATCAGCGAAACCGGCCTGGATGGCTTCAACCTGACGCGCATCGTCACCCCGGAAAGCTACGTCGACTTCATCGAACTGGTGGTGCCGGAGCTGCAGCGCCGGGGCTCGTACAAGACCGCGTATGAGACCGGGACGTTGCGGGAGAAAGTCTTCCACCACTCGGCGCACTTACCTGAACAACACACCGGCTCCACCTACCGCCACTGAACCAAAATGTGGGAGCGGGCTTGCTCGCGAAAGCGCTGTATCAGTCGCCGGATGCATTCACTGACACACCGCTTTCGCGAGCAAGCCCGCTCCCACAGTTGACCGAGTTGTTTGCACTCACACCTTATGACTGGAAATCCACTATGAAAAAAACATTGCTCAGCCACCCAGTCAAAGCACTGGCGCTCGCCCTCGGATTGTTCAGCTCGGCGGTATTCGCCGCTGACGCACCGTTGAAAGTCGGCACCACCGCCGCCTTCGCCATTCCACTGGAGGCCGCCGTCGAAGAGGCCGGCAAACAGGGTTTGAAAGTCGAACTGGTGGAATTCACCGACTGGATCGCACCCAACGTCAGCCTGGCAGCCGGCGATATCGACGTGAACTACTTCCAGCACATCCCGTTTTTGGAAAACGCCAAGGCCGCTGCAGGCTTTGACCTGGTGCCGTACGCGCCGGGCATCATCAACAACGTCGGGCTGTATTCGAAGAAGTACAAGAGCATCAACGACCTGCCCCAGGGCGCCAGCGTGGCGATTGCCAACGACCCGATCAACAGTGGTCGCGGCTTGCAACTGCTGGCCAAGGCCGGCTTGATCACGCTCAAGCCGGGCGTGGGCTACAAGGCCACTGAAGAAGACATCGTCACCAACCCGAAGAAGATCAAGATTCTGCAAGTGGAGGCGGTGCAACTGGTGCGCGCTTATGACGACGCCGACCTGGTGCAGGGCTACCCGGCGTATATCCGCCTGTCCAAGACCTTCGATGCCGAGTCGGCGCTGCTGTTCGACGGCCTCGACCACCCGGAATACGTGATCCAGTTCGTGGTCCAGCCCAAGAGCAAAACCGACCCGCGGGTGATCAAGTTCGTCGACATCTACCAGCACTCGCCGGTGGTGCGCGCCGCGTTGGATAAATCCCTTGGCAAGCTCTACCAAGTCGGCTGGGAAGATAAAAAATGACCGCCGCCCACTCTCAACTGCGCGACCTGGGCTTGCCGCCCAGGGACGCCGAGCAGACAGAACTGCACCCGGACCTGAACCGCGCGCACGTGCGCTTTATCAACCTGGGCAAGACCTATGACGGCCAATCCGTGCCCGCCCTGCAAGGCATCGACCTGGCGATCCAGCGCGGCGAAGTCTTCGGCATCATCGGCCGCAGCGGCGCCGGCAAGTCGTCGCTGATCCGCACCATCAACCGCCTGGAACAACCGAGCAGCGGCCGGGTATTGATTGACCAGGTGGACATCGGCGACTTCGACGAAGACCGCCTGGTCGCCCTGCGCCGACGCATCGGCATGATCTTCCAGCACTTCAACCTGATGTCGGCCAAGACCGTGTGGCAGAACGTCGAACTGCCGTTGAAAGTCGCAGGCGTGCCCAAGGAGCAGCGCGAGAAGAAGGTGCGTGAACTGCTGGAATTGGTCGGTTTGCAGGATAAGCACAAGGCTTACCCGGCGCAGCTGTCCGGCGGGCAGAAACAGCGGGTGGGCATCGCCCGCTCACTGGTGCATGACCCACAGATTCTGTTGTGCGACGAAGCCACTTCGGCGCTCGACCCTGAGACCACGCAATCCATCCTCGGCCTGCTGCGGGAGATCAACAAACGCCTGGGCCTGACCATCGTGCTGATCACCCACGAAATGGCCGTGATTCGCGAAATCTGCGACCGCGTGGTGGTGCTGGAACACGGCCATGTGGTCGAGCAAGGTCCGGTGTGGGAAGTGTTCGGCAACCCGCAGCATGAGGTCAGTAAAACCCTGCTGGCGCCGCTGCAACATGGCCTGCCTGAAGAGTTGCAAAGCCGCCTGCAGGCCAATCCGACCTCAAAGGACGCCGCCGTGGTGCTGCGCTTGCAACTGACTGGCAGTGCCGAAGACGAACCCGATCTTGCTGCGTTGTTCAGCGCCCTCGGCGGGCGCGTGCGCTTGCTGCAAGGCGGTGTGGAACGCATCCAGGGCCACGCCTTGGGGCAATTGCTGCTGGCGGTGAGCGGCTCGTCCCTGACCGCCGAAGAACTGCGCAGCCGCGCCGGGCGCTGGGCACAACAGGTGGAGGTGCTGGGCTATGTGGTTTGATCGTTTATTGCAGGGCGCCATCGACACACTGTTGATGGTCGGAGTGTCGTCGTTGATTGCATTGCTGGTGGGGATTCCGCTGGCGGTGTTCCTGGTGACCAGCGACAAGGGCGGCATCTATCAGGCGCCTGCCTTGAATCGGGTGCTGGGGGCGTTCGTTAACCTGTTCCGCTCGATCCCGTTTTTGATTTTGATGGTGGCGCTGATTCCGTTCACCCGGTTGATCGTCGGCACCACCTATGGCGTGTGGGCGGCGGTGGTGCCGTTGACCATCGCGGCCACGCCGTTCTTTGCGCGGATCGCCGAAGTCAGCTTGCGCGAAGTCGACCACGGCTTGATCGAGGCGGCTCAGGCCATGGGTTGCCGGCGCTGGCATATCGTCTGGCATGTGCTGCTGCCGGAGGCGCTGCCGGGGATTGTCGGCGGGTTCACGATTACCCTGGTGACGATGATCAACTCCTCGGCCATGGCCGGGGCAATTGGCGCCGGTGGGCTGGGGGATATTGCCTATCGCTATGGCTATCAGCGTTTTGACACGCAGATCATGCTCACCGTGATTGTGCTGCTGGTGATCCTGGTAGCCGTGATTCAGTTGGGCGGCGATCGGTTGGCCAGGGTTCTGAACAAGAGGTGAGGTATAGTCGGGCCATCTCAGCGCCCGGTATAACCTGCCATGAAACTCGCCCCCGACGACCTCGACCAGATCACCTCCACCACCCTTGGCCACTACAACAAAGTGGCCGAGGATTTTCGTGAAGGCACCCGCGATCACGATGTGAGCCAGAACATTGATGCGTTGCTGCGGCATATCCAGGGCGACGCACCGTTTACCGTGCTGGACTTCGGCTGCGGGCCGGGGCGGGATTTGCAGACGTTTACCCGCATGGGCCACATCGCGGTGGGGCTCGATGGTTCGGAGCGCTTTGCACAGATGGCCCGGGAAGACAGCGGCTGTGAAGTGCTGCAACAGGACTTCCTGAAGCTGGATTTGCCGGCCGGCCGTTTCGACGGGATCTTCGCCAATGCGGTGCTGTTTCATATTCCCAAGCAGGAACTGCCGCGCATTCTTGGGCAGTTGCATGGGGCGTTGAAGGTCGGTGGAGTGTTGTTCAGCTCAAACCCTCGAGGTGAAAACCAGGAGGGCTGGAATGGGCCGCGGTATGGCTCGTATCACGACTTGCAGGCGTGGCAGGAATTGCTGACGGCTGCGGGGTTTGTGGAGCTGGAGCATTACTACCGGCCAGCGGGATTGCCTCGGGAACAACAGCCGTGGCTGGCGAGTGTGTGGCGCAAGCTGTAGGTCTTTGTTGTTTTGGGCTTACGCCTTCGCGAGCAAGCCCGCTCCCACATTTTGGAATGCATTCCCCTGTGGGAGCGGGCTTGCTCGCGAAGGACTCACAGCCGCCACTCATCCACCTGATACACCACAGCCTGCGCGCCAGGCACAAAAGCCGTTATACGCCCCTCAGCAAAATTCGCCACCAACCGCGTCCCGTCGGCAAACGTGGTCTGCTGTACCTGTTTATCTTCGGTCAGCCAGCGAAAATCCGTCATGGCCTGAGTCGCCAACCGCTCATGCAGCGGCCGGAAGAACGCGTCCTGGCGCTGAATCACCGGCAAGCGCTGCTTCACCGTCGCCGCACTCAGGTGATACAGCGGCGGCACGTTGTAGAGCAGTTGCGTCAGCTCGCTTTCGGCCCGCACGTTGCTCAGTTTCAGGCTGTCGAACAGCCAATGGTGGGTGGTGATCACCGAGCCATGGAACACCGCCTGATACAGCGGCAGGCGCATCGTCGGGTCAAAGTAGACCGTGCGAAACGGCTCTTTCAACGGCACCGACTTGAAGAACACCGCCGGCTGTTCCGGCGGGTACCAAGCCCCGACGTAATACGGCGACTGCTTGTCCTTGGTCATCTCCCGATCACCCCAGCCCAGCACCGGCGTTTGCATGCCGTGGGCAAACAGGATGCCTCGGGCGGTGATCGCGTTGCCGTCCTCGGAACCTGCCGGCAACTTCAGCGCCGTATTGATCCAGCGGGCCGCATCGATATTGCCTTCGGCATTTTGTGCCTGGGTCATGCTCGCACCCGTGCGATAGCTGTCGAACAACATGCTGGTGGCATAGGCGTCGAGGAACCAGGCGTTGAACCCGGACTTGGCCTGCACCGCCTTGATCCGCGCCTCCAGCAACGGCCGCACGCAGCGCGGGTCGGTGTAGTGGCCGGACTTCTGGAAGCCTGTCTTGAGCTGGCCGCCCTTCAACACGATCGCGCACTCGCCATAGGCCTTGCTGCCCAGGTGCGCGGTGGTCCAGTCGGGATTTTCAGTGGCAGACAGTGCCGTTTCATAAGAGTCGTAGGGCGCCATCAGGTAACCGGCTTCGACCCCGGTCTTCACCGCCTCAGGATGCCAGAGCCCGCCTTCCCAGCCTTCGCCCTGGGTCACCAACAAGCGTTTGAGGCCAGCGCCTTTCAATGCATTGGTGACCGACAAGGTATTGCCCCAGGTCTCGGGCGTTGCGCTCAATGCACCGGCAAAAGCCACGGCCAACTCACGACGCAGCGCACCATAACCGTCAGCGAGTTGGGTCATATTCGGCTCGGTGGAGGGCTGCCAGCTTTGCCGGGCCTTTGTGTTGATCGCCGCGTTCAGGCCGCGCAGCAGGACAGCCTGCTCATACGGTTGCTTGACCTGCCGAACCTGCGCAGCCTCTTTGTCCAGCAAGCCATTCAATTCAGCCGCCAAGCCTTTCCCGCTGCGTAGCAGCTTGAGCAGTTGCGGCCAGTCGCGCACATCCCCCGGAGCCAGCAGATCATTGCCCCACAGGTAGATATGGCTGGCGCCCAGCAGCTTTTCCGCTTCCGGGGTTTGCCGCAACTTGTCCGCCAACGGTTCAAACAGCCCCTGCTCCACCAGCCACTGGTGATAACGCTTGGCGCCGGCCAGCGGGTCGCTTTCGCCCAGGTGCAACAGAACGGTCATCGGTGCCGCGGGGTCCAGCGTGGTGAATTCATGGAAGGCGGACAACGCCAGTCCTTTGCCGTCGGCCTGCCAGTGCAGACGGTTGTTGTAAG
Source organism: Pseudomonas sp. G5001 (assembly GCF_013385475.1). NCBI lineage: Bacteria > Pseudomonadati > Pseudomonadota > Gammaproteobacteria > Pseudomonadales > Pseudomonadaceae > Pseudomonas > Pseudomonas sp. G5001. Next base: position 13,506 of record NZ_JACAPZ010000036.1, on the reverse strand, counting down.
GATTGGTCATCAGCCAGTTGAGGGTAAACGCGCCGTGATCCACGCCCCACAGCGGCAAGCTGAGGTCCTGGGTGGTGTTGACGTCGCCCTGTTCCAGCAGGAATTCCTGCCACACACCATTGCCCGCCGGCACGTAATGCCCTTCGGCCAGGGGCCAGATCAGGCCCTTGCCCATGGCGCTGGCGGGTTGGCGCAGGATCGCCAACTCACCGGCATCACGGGCGGTAATCGTCAGGGCAAGATCCCGTTGCTCGAGGGTGGCGCTCAGGCGATAGGCGCCATCGTCCCATTGCCAACTGGCCTGACGGGTGCTTTGGGAGAGCTGGTTGACCCTGTGCGCAGGGCCTCCGCTTGAAGCCTGCACGGCGGTCTTGTCGCTGGGGAAAACGTGGATCGCAAGGGTCGTCGGGTCGATCTCAACCCGCCACAGGGCGTTCTCCAGCACCGTGCCGGCAAGGGCCACGGGCGACAGTAACAAGCTACAAACCAGCAGGAAACAACGCATGGGGCAGGCCTTGGCAAAGGATCAGGCCCGGAGGGTAAAACAATTGATCGGGTGCGAAGGGCAAAAAAATGTTTCAGGGAACATTCCCACGTCCGTGTAGGAATGTCACCGCTGTGGCCGTCAGGCTTGTTCTTTCTTCGGCTCGCGAATCTTGTACCAGGCCACGTACAGCGCCGGCAGGAACAGCAGCGTGAGCAAGGTGGCGATGATGATCCCGCCGATCATCGCGTAGGCCATCGGGCCCCAGAACACTTCACGGGCGATAGGGATCATGCCCAGGCTGGCCGCTGCTGCGGTCAGCAGGATCGGCCGGCGCCGGTGTTCGGTAGCTTCCACCACCGCGTCCCACGGCGTGTAGCCGTCGCGCTCGTAGGCGTCGATCTGCGTCACCAGGATCACCGAGTTACGGATGATGATGCCGATCAGCGCAAGGATCCCCAGAATCGCCACAAAGCCCATGGGCGTGCCCGTGGGAATCAGCGCCAACACCACGCCAATCAGCCCCAGCGGCGCCACGCTGGCCACCAGGAACATCTTCTGCACGCTGTGCAGCTGGATCATCAGGAAGGTCGCCATCAGGAACAGCATCAACGGCACTACCTTGGCAATCGGGCCCTGGGCCTTGCCGCTTTCTTCCACGGTGCCGCCGGTGGCGACCTTGTAGCCCACCGGCAACCCAGCACTGAACTTGTCGATGTCCGGCTTGAGCTGTTTCACCAGGTCGGTCGGCTGCATGTCGTCGCGCACCGCCGCCTTGATGGTGATGGTCGGCTTGCGGTCGCGACGCCATACCAACGGCTGTTCCAGCTCATAACGCACGGTGGCGAACGCCAGCAGCGGAATAGAGGTGCCGTTGGGCGTGACGATCTGCAGGTTCTGCAAGGTTTCCGGCGTACCGCGTTCGGCATCTTCGGCGCGGCCGACCACGTTGATCAGGTAGATATCGTCATGCACCTGGGTCACCGACGCACCGCTGACCACGCTGTTCATCAACTGCGCAACGTCTTCCGACGACAGCCCCAGTTGCCGCGCCTTGTCCTGGGCGATGTCCACCCGCAGGACTTTGCCCGGCTCGTTCCAGTCGTAGATGATCTCGCCCATGTGGGTATTTTTATCGAGCATGGTCGCCAGTTCGATCGCGTGTTTGCGCACCTGGTCGATGTCCTTGCCAGACACCCGGTACTGGATCGGACGCCCCACCGGCGGGCCCATTTCCAGTGGCTGCACGAAGCTGCCCACGCCGACAAAATCTTCCCGCAGGCGTTTTTGCAGGCGCGCAATCAAGGCGCCGCGCTCTTCCAGGCCCTTGCTGACGATCACCAGTTGCGCGTAGTACGGGTTCTCCAGTTGCTGGTCCAGCGGTAGGTAGAAACGGATCGCGCCCTGGCCGATATAGGTGCTCCAGCGGGCGATGTCCGGGTCGTCCTTGATGATCGCCTCAAGACGGTCGACGGCCTTGCGGGTCTCGTTGATCGAGGCGTTTTGCGGCAGGTTGAGGTCGACGAGAATTTCCGGACGGTCCGAGGACGGGAAAAACTGGTTCTGCACAAACTGCATGGAAAACACCGACGCTACAAACAGCAGCACGGTAATGCCAATGGCCCACCAGCGGTTACGCATCGCCCACAGCATGCCGCCATTGAACGCCCGGCCCACACGGCCCGGCTCGGCATTGTGGGGTTTTACCTTGCTGCTGAGGATATGCACCCCGAGCACCGGCGCGAACAATACCGCGACCACCCACGACACCAGCATTGCCACGGCAATCACCGCGAACAGCGTGAAGGTGTACTCCCCCGCCGAACTGGCGTTGAGGCCAATCGGCACAAACCCGGCGACGGTCACCAGCGTGCCGGTCAACATCGGGAACGCGGTGGAGGTGTAGGCGAACGTCGCCGCCTGCTCCTTGGTCTCGCCTTTTTCCAGGCGCGTGATCATCATCTCCACGGTGATCATCGCGTCGTCCACCAACAGGCCGAGGGCGATGATCAACGCGCCCAGCGACACCCGCTGCATGGTGATGCCGCTGTACTCCATGAACACGAACACCAGCGCCAGCACCAGCGGGATCGAGCACGCCACCACCAACCCGGCACGCACGCCGAGGCTGATAAAGCTCACCACCAGCACGATGATCACCGCCTCGAACAACGCGCTGGTAAAGCCGCCAACGGCCTCCTCCACCACTTCGGCCTGGTCGGAAACCTTGTGCACGCCCACACCCACCGGCAGGTCGGCGGTCAGGTCGTCCATGCGTTTGTGCAGGGCCTTGCCGAAGTCCTGGATGTTGCCGCCCTTCTGCATGGCGATGGCCAAGCCGATGGCGGGTTTGCCGTTGAAGCGGAACATCGGCGTCGACGGGTCGACATAGCCACGGGTGATTTCCGCCACGTCGGCCAGCCGATAGAAACGGTCATTGAGCCGCAGGTTGACGTTGGCCAGGTCCTTCTCCGAGGCGAACTGCCCGGAAGTGCGCACCGAAATCCGCTCCGGCCCGGCCTCGATCACCCCAGCCGGCGTCACCGCGTTCTGCGATTGCAGGCTCTGCACCACCTGGCGCTGATCGATCCCCAACGCTGCGAGTTTGCGGGTGGAGAAATTCAGGTAAATCACTTCGTCCTGCTGGCCGATCATCTCGACCTTGCCCAGCCCCGGTACCGAACGAATTTCGGCGCGCACCTGCTCCACGTAATCGCGCAGTTGGCGCATCGACAGGCCGTCAGCGGTAAACGCATACACGGAGCCGAACACATCCCCGAACTCGTCGTTGAACGCCGGCCCCTGCAAGCCTTGGGGGAAGCTGCCGCGAATATCGTCGATCTTCTTGCGGACCTGGTACCAGATCTGCGGGATGTCCTTGGCGCTGGTGGTGTCCCTCAGGAACACGAACACCGTGGACTCGCCGGGCCGGGTGTAGCTCTTCACGTAGTCGAGGGAGTCCAGCTCTTCGAGTTTTTTCTCGATGCGGTCGGTGACCTGCTTCAGGGTCTCTTCCTGGGTCGCGCCCGGCCAGCGGGTCTGGATCACCATGGTCTTGATGGTGAACGACGGGTCTTCCTCGCGACCGAGGTTCATGTACGAGAACACGCCCATCAGCAGCGCGACGAACATCAGGTACCAGACGAAGGACTGATGCTTGAGGGCCCAGTCGGATAAGTTGAAGCTCCCTTTCATCGCGGGCTGTCCTCGTCGATTTTGACTTTTTGCCCGGGCTTCAGGCTGTTCACGCCGGCACTCACCACCCGCTCGCCGGGTTTGACGCCGGCGTTGAGCAAGGCGCTGTCGGCGTCACGGCTGACGATGCTGACGTCACGGGGCTGTACGGTCTGGCTTTGGGTGTCGATGACCCAGATGCGGGTCTTCCCGTCGGCTTCCTGCAAGGCGCTGAGGGGCAGTTCGATACGCGGCGCGATGGCTGAACTCAGGGTCACGCTGATGGCGGTGCCAAGGCGGAACGCGGGCGGTGTTTCCGCCAGGGTCAGGCGGGCGCGACGGGTGCGGGTGGCGCTTTGGGCCTGGGGTTCGATCTCGCGCACGGTGGCGGTGGTGCTGACCGTGGGGTCCATCTGCCCGGCGACCAGGAACACCACATCCGGCGGCAGGCGCTCGGCGAGGCCGGCGGGCAAGTCGATGACGGCTTCCTTGATGTCCGGTCGTGCCAGGGTCACCACTTGCTGCCCGGCGCTGACCACCTGGCCGGCCTCGGCATTCCAGGCGGTGACGATGCCTGCATGGTCGGTGCGCAGTTCGGCGTAGTTGAGCTGGTCCTTGGCCTGGTTGACCGAGGCCCTGGCCTGATCCAGGGAAGCCTGGGTGGTTTTCAAGTCGGTCTGGGCGATGTCCAGCTGGGCCTGGGCGCCGACGCCACGGTTGAACAGTTCCTGCTGGCGACGGGCATTGGCCTGGGCGTTGATCCACTGTGCCTGGACCCGGGCCAGGTCGCCTTGGGCGGCGCGCAACTGGTTCTGTTGATCGGTGGGGTCGAGCACGGCCAACAACGCGCCCTGCTGCACTTCAGCGCCCACGTCGACCGCGCGCCGGGCGATACGGCCTGGCACACGGAAACCGAGATTGCTTTCGTAGCGGGCCTGGATCGTGCCGGCGAAGCGGCCGAGGTTTTCCTGGTCTTCGGCTTTCACTTCAATCGACAGCACCGGGCGCACCGGTTCCGGTGCCGGTTCTTCCTTGGAACACGCCATCAACAGCAGGCTGGCGGCGAGCACACACGTCAACTGCTTCATGGCTGCACTCCCTGGGCCTGGGCCTGATCCGGCGGCTGGGCGATTTCCACGATCATGCCGGGGTGCAGCAATTGCCCGCCGGCCACCACGACTTTTTCGCCGCCCTTGAGGCCGTCGCTGATGATCACCTTGCCGGTGAGATAACGCGCGACCGTGACCTTGTGCAGTTGCGCCTTGCCGTCGTCGTCCACCAGCCAGACAGCCGGCGCACTGATGTCTTTGGTCAAGGCAGCCCACGGCAATTCGATGCTGGCCTTGGCCGGCCCGTTGGCGGTGGCGCTGACCACCGAGCCCAGTTGCATGCCCTTGGGCAGCGCGTCGAGGGCGATTTTGACTTGCACCGTGCCGGTATTGGCGGCAACGGCCGGGGTGACTTCGCGCACCTTGCCCACGGCGGTGATCTGCGGGTTTTCCAGCAGGCTGACGGTAATCGGTTTGTCCGGCGGCGGCTCCACCAGCAGCGATTCATAGACGTTGAACACCGCGTCGCGCTCGCCATCCCGGGCCAGGCTGAAAATCGGCACGGTGGCCTGCACCACCTGGCCCACCTCGGCCTGGCGGGCGGTGATGATGCCCGGCGCGTCGGCGACCAGCGAGGTGTAGCCCAACTGCTCGCGCGCATTGGCCAACTGCGCCTGGGCCGCGGTCAGCGCGCTCTGGCTGCTGCGCAACGCGGCCTGGGCAGAGTCGTATTCGCTGCGGCTGGTGTAGCCCTTGGGCAAGAGTTTTTCCTGGCGCACAAACGCGGCGGCGGTCTGTTTGACCCGCGCCTGCTCGGCGACCACCTGGGCCTGGGCGGAGTCGACATTGGTCTGCAAATCTTTCGGATCGAGCTTGGCCAGCACCTGCTTGGCGCTGACGCGGTCGCCGACATCCACCATGCGCTGGATGATCTTGCCGCCGACGCGGAACGACAGATCGGTCTGCACCCGGGCCTGGATATCGCCGGTCAAGGTCACGGCGGCGGCAAAGTCGGTGGACTTCACCGTCTGCACAAACACCCGGGAATGTTCCTTGGGTTCGGCTTTTTCCTGGCCGCAACCGCTCAGCAGCGCCAGCAGGCCAAGGCCGAGGATAAATGTGAGTTTGTGACCGCCCATGCAGGCTCCTTTTGCGTGATGCCGACGTGCCAGTGTCTATGCGACTGTGAGCTTAGAACAGGGTTCCTTATCTGCATGGAGAATCCCATACTCCAGGGGTTCCCAAACCGATAATTTTTCTCATGCTCAAGACCCTCGCGGTGGCCAATTACCGCTCGATCAACAAATTGGTGGTGCCGCTGGATCGGTTGAACCTGATTACCGGCCCCAATGGCAGCGGCAAGTCCAACCTGTACCGCGCCCTGCGGCTGCTGGCGGAGACGGCCCAGGGCGGCGTGATCAACGCACTGGCCCGCGAGGGTGGGCTGGATTCAACCTTCTGGGCCGGGCCGGAAAGCATCAGCCGGCGCATGCTCAGTGGTGAAGTGGCGGTGGAGCCCATCGTGCGCCAGGGCGCCAAGCGCTTGCGCTTGGGGTTTGCCGCAGAGGATTTCAGCTATGCGATTTCCCTGGGGTTGCCCGAGAAAACCTTGTCCTATTTTTCCCTGGACCCGGAGATCAAGAAAGAATGCATCTGGGCCGGGCATGTATTTCGCCCGGCGAGCCTGCTGGTGCAGCGCTCCGGCCCGATGGTACGTGCCCGCGATGGCCGCGCCTGGGATGTACTGGCCCAGCACACGCCGAACTACCACAGCCTGTTCGATCAGGTCGGCAGCCTGCGGGGTTCGCCGGAGGTATTGCTGCTGCGCGAAAGCATTCGCGGCTGGCGCTTTTATGATCATTTTCGCAGCGACGTCGACGCCCCGGTGCGCCAGCCGCAACTGGGCACGCGTACGCCGGTGCTGCATCACGATGGGCGGGACTTGGCGGCGGCGTTGCAGACCATCCGCGAGATCGGCGACCCCGAGGCGTTGCAGCGGGCGATCAGCGATGCGTTTCCCGGCGCACGGTTGAATATCGAGCCGTTGCAGGGCGGACGCTTTGCCATCGAGTTTTATCAGGAAGGATTGCTGCGGCCGTTATCGGCGGCGGAGCTGTCGGACGGGACCTTGCGCTACTTGCTGCTGGTGGCGGCGCTGCTGACGCCGAGGCCACCGACGATGATGGTATTGAACGAACCAGAAACCAGCTTGCACCCGGATCTTTTGCCGGCGTTGGCGCGGCTGATCATTCAGGTGTCGCAGCAGTGTCAGGTGTGGGTGGTGTCCCATGCCAGCCGCTTGATTGCGGCGTTGCAGCAGGATGAAGGGTGTAATTCGATCGTGCTGGAGAAGGTGATGGGGCAGACGCAGGTGGTGGGGCAGCGGGTGCTGGATGAGCCGGCGTGGCATTGGCCCAGCTGATGATCGTTCCCACGCTCTGCGTGGGAACGCATCACGGGACGCTCCGCGTCCCAGCAGCAGACGCGGAGCGTCCAAGGCGGCATTCCCACGCGGAGCGTGGGAACGATCATTGACGGGTCAACCCTGCCACTTCCCGCCTTCAACAATCACACTCTCAGGCTTGGTGTCATCGCTCAGTTCCTTGCGAACATACTGGTCATACAGCTTGAGCAAATACTTCTCTTCGCCCAACTTCGCCAGCTCGGCATTCACCCAATCCCGCAATTCGATGTTGCCCTTCTTCACCGCCGGCGCAATCGGCGCTTCATCCCCCAGTTTCTGCTCCAGCACGCGATAGCCCGGGTTCTGCTTGGCCCAGCTGAACAACACTAGGTTGTCCTGGGCATAGGCATCACCACGGCCCGCCGACAACGCTTGCAGCGACTCGGAGTTTTTCTCGAACTTCAGCAGTTTCCAGTCCGGGTGGTTCTTGGTCAGCCAGATATCCGCGGTGGTGCCGGTGGTGACGATGGTGGTGCGGGTCGCCAGGTCGTCCAGGCTCTTCACCGAGCTGTCCTGCGGCACCAGGGCCTGCACCGCGACTTTCAGGTTCGGGTTGGTGAAGTCCACCGCTTCCTTGCGCTCCGGCGTCACCGTCATGTTGGCGAGGATCAGGTCGACCTTGTCACTTTGCAGGAACGGAATGCGGCTCGCCGGTTCTACGGCGACGAATTCAACCTTGTTCTCGTCGCCCAGCAGGTCCTTGGCGAAACGGCGGCCGATGTCGGTATCGAAGCCGACATAGCGGCCGGACTCATCCACGAAACCAAACGGCGGCTTGTCGGTGAATACGCCGACGATCAGCTTGTCCCGCGCCTTGATCTTGTCGATGTAGCTCACCGCAGCGGGTGCCGGGGTGGCAGCGGTAGCCGTCTTGGCGGGCTCTTCGGACTTATTGCAGCCGGCCAGCAAAGCGAGGCCGAACAGGGGGAATAACAACTTGGCAGTTTTCATGACAGCTCCAGTTCCTTGGTTCTTTTGGGCAGTGTTGAAACGAAGGAGAACTTCTCCAGGAACTGCTGCGCGCGTGCGGTTTGCGGGTTCGTAAAGAATGCCTCGGGGGTGTTTTGTTCGAGGATGCGGCCGGCCTCCATGAACACCACGCGGTCGGCGACGGCGCGGGCGAAGGCCATTTCATGGGTGACGATCAGCAGCGTCATGCCGTCCCGGGCCAGGCCCTGGATCACTTCCAGTACTTCCTTGACCATCTCCGGGTCGAGGGCGGCGGTGACTTCGTCAAACAGCATGACCTGCGGGTTCATGCACAACGAGCGGACGATGGCGATGCGTTGCTGCTGGCCGCCCGACAGCTGGCGCGGGTAGGCGTCGCGTTTGTCGGAGAGGCCCACCCGTTCCAGCAGTTTTTCAGCCTGGGCCCGGGCTTCGCGGGGTTCGCGTTTTTGCACTTTCAGCGGGCCGAGCAGGAGGTTGTCGAGCACGCTCATGTGCGGGAACAGGTGATAACTCTGGAACACCATGCCCACGTCCTGGCGCACCTGGCGCCAGTCGGTGGCCTTGTCCAGCAGCTCCTTGCCGGCAAAACGCAGGCTACCGCTGTGGGCCACTTCCAGGCCATTGAGGCACCGCAGCAAGGTGCTTTTGCCGCAACCGCTGGGGCCGAGGATCACCACCACTTCGCCGCTTTGCACACTCAGGTCGATGCCGTCGAGCACCTGCTGGTCGCCGAAAAACTTGTTGAAACCCTGGAACTCGATCAATGCGCTCATGCTTGGGCCCAGCGCCGTTCCAGCACCTTGGAGGCGGCCGACAACGGGTAGCAGATAAAGAAGAAAAACAGGAACAGCGCGCCGTAGATCAATACCGACTCGTAGGTGCGCTCGATGATTTGCTGGCCGACCTTGATCACGTCCACCACACCGATCAGCACCGCCAGGGAGCTGGTCTTGATGATGCGGGTGTAGACGTTGATGGTCGGCGGGGTCATGCGTTTCAGGGCCTGGGGCAACAGCACGTAACCGTACAGTTGCGGGTCCGACAGGCCAATCGACAGGCCGGCTTCACGCTGGCCACGGGGCAACGAATGCAACGCACCGCGCACCACTTCGCCGACTTCACTGGCACCCCACAGCGACAACACCAGCACGGCGCACCAGAAGCTCGGAATGCTCAGGCCAAAGAAAATCGGCAGGCCGAAGAACAGCAAGTACAACCACACCAACACCGGAATGGCGCGGAACAGCTCCAGGTAAATCCGCAGCACCAGGTTGATCGCTTTCGAATTCAACGTGCGCAGCACGCCATACACCACGCCGCCGACGGTGCTGAAGGCGATGCTCAAGAACGAGATCGACAGGGTTTGCGCCGCGCCCTTGCCCAGTTGCGGCAAGGACACCCAGAGTAATTCAAGACCCGAACTGGCCATGCTGGAGCCTCCTTTCAAGGCGGCTGAGCAGCAGCGACAGCGGCAGGAATAACAGCACGCAGATCAACGTGAGCACCGCGAGCATTTCGTAGGTTTTGTAGTAGAGGGCGATATAGCTTTTGGTGGTGTAGAGAATCTCCGGCACCGCCACCGCCGACACGATCGTGGTTTCCTTGAGCAGGAAAATAAAGTTCGCAAACAGCGCCGGCAGGCTGAGGATCCCGGCCTGGGGCAGGATCACATGGCGCAGCAGTTGCCAGTGGGACAGCCCGATGGACTTGCCCGATTCGATCTGTGCCAGCGGCACCGCCTCGACACCGGCGCGCAACACTTCCGTGAGGTAGGCGCCGCCGAGAAAGGTCATGGTGATGATTGCCGCCCAGAACCCGGAGATATTCAGCCCCAGGGCCGGCAACGCGAAATAGACGAAAAACAGTTGGATCAGCAGCGGTGTGTTGCGCGCCAACTCCACGTACAGCGCCACCAGGCGCCACACGTAGGGCGTGCGAAACACCAGCAGCGCGGCGTTGATCAAGGCCACCAGCATGGAGGTGCCAATGGCGATCAGGCCGACTTGCAGGGTAACGCCCACGGCCTTGAGAAACGCTGGCAGCGTGCTGAGGATAAATGCGTAATCGAAGGTCATCTGAAATCCCTGACGCCGCAGGGGTAAAGCGGCGTTGGTGCGGTCCGGTCCAGCGTGGGTAACGCCGGGTAGCGCCGACTTTAAAGGTATAAAAAGCAAAATTTAAATACCGAAATAGCATATTGATATCACCCAAATAGATAACCTGCGGATTCGCGGTGCAGATGGATGACAGCTACTGTTCCCGGGGAAGTAGGAAGGGTCTTTTTATCGGAGCTGCACTTCAGGGATAGGCAGCGCGTGGCCAGACTGACGGCCAACCAACAGCGAGGGAGTGAGCGATGAACGAGGCAAAACCGATTGATCCGCAGGAACTGGTGAAGTGGCTGGTGGCACTGCGCAGGGCCATCAATAGCCGGAATCTCTGAGCAGACACAGTCCCAAAAAGTGGGAGCGGGCTTGCTCGCGAATGCGGTGTATCAGTCAGCAGATGTGTTGGCTGACCCACCGCATTCGCGAGCAAGCCCGCTCCCACATTTCGATTGTGTTCCAGCCATAAAAAACGCCGACGCTGTAGAAGCCGTCGGCGTTTAAACCTTGAAGGAGGTTTTTGGGTTCGATCAGAACGCCGGCACGACCGCGCCGTTGTATTTCTTCTCGATGAAAGCTTTCACTTCAGGGCTGGTCAGGGCTTTGGCCAGCTTCTGGATCGCGTCGCTGTCCTTGTTGTCCGGGCGGGCAACCAGGAAGTTCACGTACGGCGACTTGGCGTCTTCGATGATCAACGCGTCCTTGGCCGGGTTCAGGCCGGCTTCCAGGGCGTAGTTGGTGTTGATCAGGTCCAGGTCAACCTGGTCCAGGACGCGTGGCAGCAGCGCCGATTCCAGCTCTTTGAATTTCAGGTTTTTCGGGTTGCTGGCGATGTCTTTCGGCGTGGCCAGGGCGTTGGTCGGGTCTTTCAGAGTGATCACGCCAGCCTTTTGCAGCAGCAGCAGGGCACGGCCGGAGTTGCTGCCTTCGTTCGGGATGGCCACGGTGGCGCCATCTTTGAGCTCAGAGATGTTTTTGATTTTTTTCGAGTAGCCGCCGAAGGGTTCAACGTGCACACCGACCACGGTGACCAGGTTGGTGCCTTTACCCTTGTTGAAGTTTTCCAGGTACGGCAGGGTCTGGAAGTAGTTGGCGTCCAGACGCTTCTCGGCCACCTGTACGTTCGGTTGTACGTAGTCGGTGAAGACTTTGATTTCCAGGTCCACGCCTTCTTTGGCCAGGGTCGGCTTGACCAGCTCAAGGATCTCGGCGTGCGGGATCGGGGTAGCGGCTACCACCAGTTTCTCGTTGGCCTGGGCGAAGCTTGCAGTCAGGGCAGCCGCCAGTGCGGTAAACAACAGAACCTTTTTCATGCAGTGTCCTTATCGAAAATCCGGGTCGTCTGGGACGGCCGCTTTTTTAGTGGATGCCAGCGAAGTGCTATCGCGGCGTGGAGCGGACAATACCGAGGTTTTTTATTCCAGAACAATACTTTTTATTCACTTTGATATTCCATTTTGCTCATGCAGGAGCCCGTCTTGCCGGCGATGGCGGTCTTGAGCCTTGCGATGCTCCTGAGGACGCCATCGCCGGCAAGCCGGGCTCCTACAAAACAGCGTGTTCTTTCAGATAGCTTTTCAGGGCTTCAACCTCGGCGGCGCTGGCGTGGCCAAGAATTCGCCGCACCTGCTCCACAGGTGAACCCGCCACGGGCAGGTTCAGATGCTCAGGCAGAATCTCGTCGCCACTGCTGACCAGCAAGGCAAAGTGAATCACGTTCTCCAACTCCCGGGTGTTGCCCGGCCAGCTGTGATGCTCCAGCACGCGCTGGGCTTCGTCGCTGATCAGCGGCACCGGCAGGTCGAGGCGCTGGCTGTAGATGCCGAGGAAATATTCGGCCAGTGACAGGATGTCGCCCACCCGCTCGCGCAGTGCGGGCAGCTCCAGTTGGCCTTCGCTGAGGTAATGGAACAGGCGCTCATGAAACTTGCCGGCCGCCACGGCCTGGGCGAGGTCGATGCTGGTGGCCGCCACCAGCCGCACATCCACCGGGCTTGGCTGATGGGCGCCGACGCGGGTGACTTCGTGGTTTTCCAGCGCCGCCAGCAGCTTGACCTGGATTGGCAGCGGCAAGTCGCCGATTTCATCCAGGTACAACGTGCCGCCGTTGGCCGAGCCAAACCAGCCGGCGCGGCTGCTGGCTGCGCCGCTGTGGCTGCCTGCGGCGTAGCCGAACAGTTCGGCGTCGGCGTATGTCGGGCTGATGGCGCCGCAATTCACCGAGACAAACAGGCCGGTGCGGTCGCTGCCACGGTGGATATGCCGGGCGAGCAACTCCTTGCCGCTGCCGGTTTCGCCGCGGATCAACACGGGCAAGGCACGGGGGGCGAGGTTTTCGAGGTCTTCGCGCAGTTGCCGCGAACGCGGGTCGACAAACACCAGCGCCTTGGCACGAATGCTCAGGGGGCTTTTTTCGGCGTCGGGGAAGGTCAGCAGGGGCTGACCGAAGGTTTCATGCAGGCTCATGGCAGGCTCCCGCCCCATCCACGAAGGGGAAGGGGCGTTTAAAAAATTTTATGCACGGCGCCGGGAGTGATGTTCCAGGCGATTTTGCAGGCGATAGAGGTAGGCGAAACCCTGTTCCCAGCGTTGATGGCCGGACTTCACGTTGATGTGCCCGGCGCCCGCGAGAATTCCTGCTTCGGCGCCCCAGTTACGTGCCAGTTCCAGGGCGCGGGTGGCGCTGACGGCGCTGTCGTTGTCGGAGCTGACGACCTGGCTTGGGAAGGGCAACAGGTGGCTGGGGATTGGCGCAAAGTTACGCAGGGCGGGTGCGCAGGCAGGGCGTTCGACATCGGCCGGGGCCACCAGCAGGGCGCCGCGTACCTGACGCAGGAACTGCACCGGTGCGGTGGCCGCCCAATGGGCGACGGTGATGCAGCCCAGGCTGTGGGCGATCAGAATCACCGGGGTGCTGTCGGCGGCGATGGCTTCGGCCAGGGCTGCCACCCAGTCTTCGCGGCGTGGGGTGAGCCAGTCGGCCTGCTCCACACGAGCGCTGTTGGGCAGGCTGTTCTGCCAATGACTTTGCCAATGATCTTCTGGCGATCCTTGCCAGCCCGGCACGATCAGATAACGAATCGACTCGCTGTGCATGGGTGTGCCCTCCTGCAGCGTTTAACGTTGTGGGTCAGTATAGGCACGGGGTATATATTCGTTAAGGAATAAGAAGCTATTTATTAATAACCAAAATGTTTTTTTGAGGGTGGGGGGGTTTAGGGGGGTGGGGGTACATATCCGTTTCTTCGGTTATGGCCGCTATTGGTTCCGCTCTTACAG